>NZ_RIBZ01000878.1:0-35101 GCF_003721215.1 Streptomyces botrytidirepellens | reverse complement strand
CGCCGCCTGGCAGCGGACGCGCCCGGTCCGGTGGGGCCGCCCGGTCCGGTGGTGCGCACGGGCCAGCGCCGTCCGGTCCGCTCCGGATGCCCTCCGCCGTCCGCCGCCGGGGGTTCCGCACCCGCGGGCTCAGGAGCCGCCCCGGCGGCCGCGCCGTCGAGCCGTCGCAGCTCCTCGTGGACCGCGGCGTGCACCGCCTGGTCCGCACTGTCCCGGCGCAGACACTGGCGCAACAGCTCGGGATCGAGCCCCTCGTTGCACGCCTGGTGGAGCAGCTTGGCGAAGAGGTAGTGCGGATCGACCCGCAGCGCCCGGCCGAGCGCGACCCGGGCCGAGGGCTCGTCGCCGGATGACCAGGCGACCCACCCGGCAAGGGTGAGCGGGGCCGCGGCGTGCTCCCCGTACGAGCCGACGCAGCGGCGGGCCAGTGCGCGCCACAGCCGCAATGCCGCCTCGGCGTCCGGCTCCTCCATCCACTGGGCGGCCCGGTCACGCGCCATCCTGTCCTGTAGCCCGATGATCAACGAGGCGGCTTCCTCGTCGTCCAGCAGGCCGTCGTCGCGGGCATCGGCCGCGCCCGGGTCGGCGATCGGCGGCGCGCCGCGCAAGCGGTCCATCATCCGGCGCGCGAGACCCAGGGTCTCCTCCCGCACGGCGGCACAGTCCACACCTCCCAGGATCTTCGGTACGAGCCGGCTCCCGGCCATGTCCAGCGTCCGCTCCTGCCCCTCGGCGCGGGCCCCCGTGAGCGGCGCGAGCCTGGCCTCCATCTCGCGCAGCGAACCGCGCACATGCACCCCCGCGAAGGTCGCGGCCGCGGCCATCACCGAGGTGCCCGGCATGGCGAGCGGGACCCCTTCCGGCGGACAGCAGCGCCGGTCGGGACAGACATACGACCAGAACCGGCCGTCGGAGAGGCACAGCGCCTCGAAGACCGGCACCTCGAGGCCGCCGCACGCGGTGCGCAGACGCTGGGCGAGGGGCCGCAGCCGCTCCATCACCTCCCGCCCGGACTCGCCCTCGGCCGGTTCCTGGCACAGGAACAGCACGATCCCGTCGGGCCGGTCACCACGCCGCTCACTGCCCCCGATCAGGCATTCGGCGAGCTGATCGCACACCTCGGGCCACTCCTCGCGGACGCGGGGGATGCCGAGCCGGAGTCTGCCGCCGAACCGGCCGCGCGGTCCGTGCAGCGCGATCATCACCACGCTGTCATCGGGGTGGAAGCCCAGAACGTAGGGCAGGGCGTCGGCGAGCTCGGCGGGGCTGCGGAGGGTGACCTGCTCCTCGCCGGACAGACCGGCCGTGTCGTTGTCTCGAGTCATGACCCGACGGTCCCTCAGCCCGGTCGGCTCCGCCAGCCCTGTGGATAACGTTATCCACAGGCTGCGGGCCCCGCTCGCGCGTTGTCGGGGGGATCGGGTTGCATGGGGGCATGAGCGACGAAGATCTGCGTATCTCGGCCGACCGCGTCCTGGCCCGCCTCGTCGGGGACACCACCGGCTCCGCACGACTGCGGGAGGATCAATGGCGGGCCATCGAGGCGCTGGTCGCCGATCGCCGCCGGGCGCTGGTCGTGCAGCGCACCGGCTGGGGCAAGTCCGCGGTGTATTTCGTCGCCACCGCGCTGCTGCGCGAGCGCGGCAGCGGCCCGACCGTGATCGTCTCCCCGCTGCTGGCGCTGATGCGCAACCAGGTCGAGGCCGCGGCGCGAGCCGGTATCCACGCCCGCACCATCAACTCCTCGAACGCCGAGGAGTGGGACACCATCCAGGCGGAGGTGGCCGCGGGTGAGGTGGATGTGCTGCTGGTGAGCCCCGAGCGGCTGAACAACCCCGACTTCCGCGATCAGGTGCTGCCCCGGCTCGCCGCCGCCACCGGGCTGCTGGTCGTGGACGAGGCACACTGCATCTCCGACTGGGGCCATGACTTCCGGCCCGACTACCGCAGGCTGCGCACCATGCTGGCCGACCTGCCCCAGGGCGTGCCCGTGCTGGCCACGACGGCGACGGCCAACGCCCGGGTGACGGCGGATGTGGCCGAGCAGCTGGGCACGGGCGGGCGCGAGAAGCCGGGCGACGACGAGGGGAGCGCGCGGGCTCTGGTGCTGCGCGGGCCGCTGGACCGGGAGAGCCTGAGCCTGGGCGTGCTGCGGCTGCCGGATGCCGCTCACCGGCTCGCCTGGCTCGCCGACCACCTCCATGAGCTGCCGGGCTCCGGGATCATCTATACCCTCACCGTCGCCGCGGCCGAGGAAGTGACCGCGTTCCTGCGGCAGCGCGGCCACACCGTCGCTTCCTACACCGGCAAGACCGAGAACGCGGACCGCCAGCAGGCCGAGGAGGATCTCCTGGCCAACCGGGTCAAGGCGCTGGTCGCCACCTCCGCGCTGGGCATGGGCTTCGACAAGCCGGACCTGGGCTTCGTGGTGCACCTCGGTTCGCCCTCCTCCCCCATCGCCTACTACCAGCAGGTCGGGCGCGCCGGGCGTGGTGTGGAGCACGCCGAGGTGCTGCTGCTGCCGGGCCGCGAGGACGAGGCGATCTGGCGCTATTTCGCCTCGCTCGCCTTCCCGCCCGAGGAGCAGGTGCGCCGCACCCTCGACGTCCTGGCGGCAGCGGACCGGCCGGTGTCCCTGCCCGCGCTGGAGCCGCAGGTCGAGCTGCGGCGGTCGCGTCTGGAGACGATGCTCAAGGTGCTCGACGTGGACGGGGCGGTGCGGCGGGTGCGCGGCGGCTGGACGGCCACCGGCCGGCCCTGGACCTACGACGCCGAGCGGTACGCCTGGGTGGCGCGGCAGCGCGAGGCGGAGCAGCAGGCGATGCGCGACTATGCCTCGGCGGCCACATGCCGGATGGAGTTCCTCCGGCAGCAGCTGGACGACGAGAAGGCGGCGCCCTGCGGTCGCTGTGACAACTGCGCGGGGCCCCGGTTCACCACCGAGGTGTCCGACGCTTCGCTCGACGCGGCGCGTGGCGAGTTGGGGCGGCCCGGTGTGGAGGTGGAGCCGCGCCGCATGTGGCCGACCGGGCTGCCCGCGGTCGGCGTCGACCTCAAGGGGCGTATCCCGGCGGGCGAACAGGCCGCGGCCGGGCGGGCGCTGGGCCGCCTCTCCGACATCGGCTGGGGAAACCGGCTGCGTCCGCTGCTCGCGCCGCAGGCCCCGGACACCCCGGTCCCCGACGATGTGGCGAGCGCGGTGGTGACCGTGCTCGCGGACTGGGCCAAGGGCCCCGGCGGTTGGGCGTCGGGCGACCCGGACGCGCCGGCCCGTCCGGTGGGGGTTGTCTCGCTCGCCTCGCACACCCGGCCTCAGCTGATCCAGAGCCTCGCGGAGCGGATCGCCGCCATCGGCCGGATGCCGCTGCTGGGCACCGTCTCGTACCACGACACCGAGGTGGACACCCGCGTGCCGCGGACCAACAGCGCGCAGCGGCTGCGGGCGCTGCACGGGGCGTTGACCGTGCCGCCCGCACTGGCGTCGGCCCTCGCCGAGGCCGGTGGCCCGGTGCTGCTCGTCGATGATCTGGCGGACACCGGCTGGACGTTGGCCGTCGCGGCCCGGCTGCTCCGCCGGGCCGGTGCGGCGGCGGTGTTTCCGCTGGTCCTCGCCGTGCAGGGCTGAGCACGACGGTGGTCCGGAGAGGGGTGAGGAATATAGGAGGCACATAGCCGCAAACCGGCCAGGTGTGCCAACTGCTCATTGCCGCGCGCGAGCGCTTCCCGCAAGAATTGTCAGAAGCTCCCCGCGCCGGCCCTCTCGTGGTCCTGACGGGGCCGTGTCGTGGTGTGCGCCCGCGCCCGACCCTCGCACGGACCATGGGCGCGCAGACGAAGGGAGGACCGTGACCTTCGGCTTCGCTCCGCCACCGTCCGCCGACCCCGCTGTCCGGCTGGGCCGGATGCTCGAACCCGCCGAATGGGCCGCCGCCGGCATTCCGCTGCTGCGCAATCCGCGCGAGGTCGTCCTCGGGCTGCACAGCCGCCATCTGCCGGCTCCCTCGACGGCCGTCGTCGCGGTCCTCGATCCGGAGGAACGCCTGACGGCGAGCGCCTCGTTCAGGCAGCACGGCTCCGCCGCACCCGACGGATGGGCCTTCCGCAACGCGCTCCTGGCGCAGCTGCGCCAGGTGATCCCGCACGATCTGCGGCGCCGCTCGCCGGTCCGCACCGCCGTGCTGCTCTACTGCCGCGAGGGTGAGAGCCGGTGGACCGAAGAGGACGGCGCCTGGATGTGGGGTCTGCGGGACGCCTGCACCCTGCACGGGCTGCGCTGTGGTGCGTACATCACGCTGACCCGGGAGGGCTGGCAGGTCCTGGGAGAGGGGCGGGGCGGCCGTCGGCCGCACTCCGCTTCGCTCCGGACCACCCTGGGGATCGCCCCCGCACCCGATGGCGACGCGGCGCCCCTGCCGCGTCCCCTGAACGGGACACACGAGGTGCTGCACCGCTCAGCGGCCGTGTGACCGCCGGCCGTCCGGACGCCGGACAGCTCCGTGACGTGCGTCAGGGGCTGCCGGGCACCGGGCGTACGGGAACTGCGGAATCAGACGCCCGCGGTCATGAGGGTATTGATGCGCTGCGGGTCACCGCAGACGATCAGCAGCGCCGAGGCGCGGCTCATCGCCTGGGGCAGTGCACCGGCCACGGCATCGTCCGCTCCGCCGTTGACGGCGACGACCACGACCGAGCGGCCCTTGGCGCGGGCGGCGTCCGCGGCGGCGTAGAAGACGTCGTCACCGGCGTCGTGCTGCGCCCAGTAGGACGCCTCGCCGAAGGACAACTCGTGTGCCGCCCACGGATGCTGGTCCCCGGTGGTCAGCACCAGGATGTCGCCTGGCGCCCGGCCGGAGTCCAGCAGCAGGTCGACCGCCTCGTCCGCCGCGTCCAGGGCGCCGTCCACCGAGGCGGGGATCAGCTGGATCTGGGGCGCGGCCGTCGAGGCGGGGGCAGTCTTGGCAGCCGAGGCCGTCGGTGCGGTCGGCGCAGGCTTCGCCGCATCGCTCGTGGTGCGCTGCGACGGAGCAGACGAGGTCCCGGCGGAACCACGGTTCGGACCGGGGCTGCCGGGCCGCCGCGGGGCGGGCCGGGGGCCGGGACCAGGGACAGGACGAGGGGTCGGCGCGGTGCGGCCTGCGGCCGGTGTCGCGCGAGGACCCGGGACACTCTCGTGAATCTGAGGCTCCTCGGGGATGAGAGGCATGGGCTGATGTCTATCAAACGTCGGTGCGAGTCGCACCGGCGGGTGGTGGTTTGGACCGTTCGGTCTGCTCAGAAGTCGAAGCCGAGTTGGCCGTCGACCTCCAGCTCGGACGGTCCAGGTGTGGTGCGCACGCGCTTGAGATGCCGCCAGCGGGGCAGCCCGTCCAGGTAGGCCCAGGACAGCCGGTGGTGGGGCGTGGGCCCCTGGTCCCGCAGGGCGGCGCGGTGCACGGGGGACGGGTATCCGGCGTTGTCCCCGAACCGGAAGTCCGCGTGTGCGTCTCCCAGTTCGGCCATCAACGCGTCCCGCCGCACCTTGGCGATCACGGAGGCGGCTGCGACGGCCACACAGGACTGATCGCCCTTGATGACCGTGCGGACCCTCCAGGGAGCGCCGAGGTAGTCGTGCTTGCCATCGAGGATCACCGCGTCCGGACGGACGGGCAGCCCCTCGAGAGCCCGGGTGGCGGCGAGCCGGAGGGCGGCCGTCATCCCCAGGTCGTCGATCTCCTCGGGCGAGGAGTGACCCAGGGCGTGCGCGGTGACCCACGTCTCCAACTCGTGCGCCAGCTCCGTGCGCCTCTTGGGGCTCAGCAGCTTGGAGTCGGTGAGCCCGGTCGGCGGGCGCCGCAGACCGGTGACCGCCGCGCAGACCGTCACCGGGCCCGCCCAGGCCCCTCGCCCGACCTCGTCGACACCGACGACGATCTTGGCTCCTGTCGTGGCGCGGAGCGAGCGCTCGACACTGTGGGTGGGCGGTTGGTAGGCCATGGCGAGGACAACATTACGCCGCTCACCCGGGCGCCGTGTACCCGGATCAGGCGCTGCGCCCCCGGGTGACCGGAACGGGTCCGGCCGGGGACGGCTTCGACGCCCCTCCGTACCCAACCGGACGCGGCGCGGGGGGATTCGGTGGTGCGGGGTACCCGGCCGCGATCTGGGGGCGGCACTCGGTACCGTCCGTCAGTCCGCCGCCGGGATCCAGGCCGGGAGCGGCTCGGTGAGCTCCTGCCATGCGCGAGGCGGTGCGCCGCCAGAACCGGACGCGACCACTCCCCCGGCGATCGCGCAGGTGGTGTCCACGTCCCCGCCTGCCTGCGCGGTCGTCCAGAACGCGTCCTCGAAGGAATCCAGGTGCCGGGCCGCGGCCCACAGGGCGAAGGGCACGGTGTCGTGGGCGCTGGTGCGGCGGCCACACCCCAGCACCGCGGCGACGGTACCGGCGTCCGCGTAGTCCAGCATGTCGCGGGCGCGCCGCAGCCCCGCCTGGACGGCGCTGCGCGGGACGACCTCGACCACCCGGTCCAGCAGGGCTTCCGGCCCGCTGTGGCCCGCCGGGTCGGCCACCACCGCTGCCGCGGCGGCCACCGCCATCGCCCCCGCCACGGCTTCCCGGTGCTGGTGCGTGGTGTACGCGGAGATCTCCGCCTGATGCGTCGCCTGCTCCACGTCCCCGGCGTACCAGGCGCCCAGCGGAGCGATCCGCATGGCGGCGCCGTTACCCCATGATCCTTGCCCCTGGAACAGCCCGGAGGCCAGATCGCGCCAGTCGCCGCCCTCCCTGACCAGCCGGAGCATCCGGTTCACGGCGGGGCCGTACCCCCGGTCGAAGTCATGGCGCACGGCGAACGACCGGGCGAGGTCGTCCTGGTCGATCCGGCCGTGCTCGGCGAGGACGGCCAGCACGGAGCAGCCCATCTCGGTGTCGTCGGTCCACTGCCAGGGGGAAGGCGGCAGTTCTCGGCGCTTGAGGAAGGGATAGTTGGCGGGAACGAAGAACTGGGAGCCGAGGGCGTCGCCCACGGACAGCCCGCGCAGGCTCGCCAGAGCCCGGTGGTAACGGTCAGCGGTCATCGCTGGGCACTCTAACCGGTGAGTCCGTAGGGCTCGGGCGTACACCAGCGCTCGAAGGGGCGGTCGAGGTGGTAGCGGCCGTCGGAGCCCAGCAGCAGCATCCGCGTCTCGGCGTTGTCCGGGTTGGACAGGGACTCGAATTCGGCCACGCTCCAGTGCAGCCAGCGCATGCAGAACAGCCTCATGGTCAGCCCATGGGTGACCAGCAGGACGTTAGGCGGGTGCGCCGGGTCTTCGAAGCTGCGCCACAGGCTCTCCAGGAACGCGTCCACCCGGTCGTAGACATCGGCCCCGGACTCGCCCTGGGCGAAGCGGTAGAAGAAGTGCCCGTAGGCGTCGCGGTACGCCTTCTGCTTCCGCACGTCCTCGCGGTCCTGCCAGTTTCCCCAGTCCTGCTCGCGCAGCCGCGGCTCCTCCCTGACCCGGGTACGGGAAGGGTCCAGGCCGAGCAGCGCCAGGGTCTGATGGGTGCGCCGGTACGGCGACACATAGACCGAAACGCGCTCGTCGGCGAAGGTGGCACGCAGCCGGACACCCGCCTCCTGCGCCTGCTGCCGCCCGGTCTCGGTCAGTCTCAGGGCATGGTCGGGCACGCGTTCGTACACCGAGTCATCGGCATTCCCCTCCGATTCTCCGTGCCGTATGAGGATGATGCGCCGGGGTCGTGCCATGCGGCCCACCCTAGATCGGGCGTCGGGCAAGCGCCTCGCTCCCCTCCTCCGTCACCAGGCGGCCGTCGCGAATCTCGCAGAGACGGCCGGTGAACCGGCGGCGCAGCAGCCGGTCGTGCGAGACCACCACCAGCGCGCCTTCCCATCGGTCCAGCGCCTGCTCCAGCTGCTCCACGAGGCCGAGGGCGAGATGGTTGGCGGGCTCGTCGAGCAGCAGGAGATCGGCGGGGCGGGCCAGCAGCCGGGCGAGGGCCAGGCGGCGGCGCTGACCCGCGGAGAGCGCCCCCACCGGCACATGGAGATCACGCTCATGGAACAGGCCGTAGGACAGCAGCAAGGCGGCGTGATCCTCCGCCGCACCCGGCAGCCCGAGCCCGAAGGCCGATAACAACCGCTCCCTCGGGCGGGCGACCGGAATCTCCTGCGCGAGGTAGCCGATGCGGCCTCGACGCACCACGTGGCCCTCGTCCGGCCGCTCCACACCGGCCATCACCCGCAGCAGGGTGGACTTACCCGCCCCGTTCGCACCGTGGACGAGCAGCCTCTCGCCCGCGGCCACCGTGAGCGCGTCCACCGCCAGCCGGTCACCCACCCTGACCCCGTCCAGGCCGACGAGCGCCCCTTGCTCGCCGCCCGCCGCGGGGCGCCCGGCGAACCGCAGCGGTTCCGGCGGGCGCGGCACCGGGTCCTCCTGGAGCCTGCGCAGCCGCTCCCGGGCGTTGCGCACACGGCTGGAGACCGAGGACTGCACCCGCCCCCTGTCGCGGTCGTAGGCCATCTTGTTGCCGTCTTTCATGCCCCGGCCCGGCGCGACCCGCCGCGCCACCGTCGTGGCGGACTCGGCCAGCGCGGCCGTCTCCGCGCACCACTCCTCGTAGGCCTGCTCCCAGCGGCGGCGGGCGGCGGCCTGTTCGGCGAGGAATCCGCGATAGCCCCCGCCGTACCGCACCAAGGTGTGCCGGTCGGCGTCCACCTCGACGATCGCGGTCGCCACCCGCTCCAGGAACATGCGGTCGTGGGAGACCGCCACGAGCGTGCCCGGATGGGCCCGCAGCGCGTCCTCGAGCCAGGTGAGCGCCGTGCCGTCGAGATGGTTCGTCGGCTCGTCGAGAAGCATCACCTCGGGAGCCGCGGCGATCAGACAGGCCAGCCCGAGCCGGGCCTGCTCGCCCCCGGAGAGGCTGCCGAGCCGCCGCTCCCTCCCGACGGACCCCAGCCCCAGACCGTGCAGGGCCTTCTCGACCCGGCTGTCCGCGGCATAGCCCCCGCGCGCCTCGAAGGCAGTGAGCACCTCGCCGTACTCGGCGAGCGCCTCCGGAGCGGAGCCGGTGAGCTCGGCCTCCAGCTCGCGCAGTCTGCGCTCCAGGGCACGGACCTCCGCCAGGGCCGCGTCGACGGCATCGCGGACCGTGTGATCAGGGGGCAGCTCGGGCGTCTGGCCGAGGTGTCCCAGGCCGCCATCGGCCATGGTGACCACCACGCCGTCGTCCGGCGGTTCGGTACCGGCCAGGGCACGCAGGAACGTGGACTTGCCCGCGCCGTTCTCCCCGACGACGCCCACGCGCTCACCGGGCCGCACCGCGAACGACACGTCGTCGAGCAGGGTCCGGTCGCCTCGGGACAGCGTCACACCGCGCAGTGAGATCTGAGTGGGCAAGGGCACACCTCCGCGCATCCGAGCGGTACGTCATACAAACAGAGCCTGTAAACACAACCATAGTTGCATTACCCTCAGGGTGACACAGGAAACCCGCTAACACAACAGGAGTTGCAATTGTCGGAGAGTGCGTCCCACACGCCCGGCACCGTCCGCCCCGGCGGGCGCACCGCGCGCACCCGTGCCGCGGTGCGCGACGCCGTGCTCACCGGCCTCGCCGAGCACGGCTATCCGGGCCTGACGGTCGAGTACGTCGCCGAGCACTCGGGCGTCCACAAGACGACGGTCTACCGGCGCTGGGGCAGCATCGAGGGGTTGGTGGCCGACGCGCTCCAGCTCGCCGGGGAGGATTCCTGGACACCCCCCGACACCGGCAGCCTCGACGGGGATCTGCAGGCCCTGGCCCGCGAGGTGACCGAGACGTTCGGCGACGCACCGGCCGCGGCCGCACCGACCGCCTTCGTCGCCGCCGCGTTCCAGTCCCGGCGCGCGGCGGAGGCGCTCCATGACTTCTATGCCGAGCGGTTCGCCCGGTGTGAATCCGTGGTGACGCGGGCTGTCGAGCGCGGCGAGGCGCCCGTCGGCACCGACGCCGCGGCGGTCGTCCGCGCCGTATCCGCCCCGCTGTTCTTCCGGGTGCTGATCACTCGCGAACCCATCGGCACACCGCTCGCCGACCAGTCGGCAGCCGCCGTCGCCGCCGCCGTCCGGGCCGGGGCGTACCTCCCGGCCGGGTGACGCTCGGACGCGCGGCCCAAAACCTCAACCGGTCGGCCCCTCAGACCGTCCAGGCCGACTCGACGCCCACCACGTCGCCGGCTATCGCGGCCACGTCCGCCTCCGTCTGGGCGCGCAACCCCAGCCGCTCCACACGCTCCACCCGGTACTTCCCGTGTTCGGCGGCCGAGTCCCACATCGACAGCACGAGGAACTCGTTGCCCGGCGCCTCGCCGAAGACCCCGCGCAGCATGCCGGGCGACCCGGCCATCGCCGGATTCCACACCTTCTCCTGCACCAGCGTGAAGTGGTCCACCCGGTCCGCGTGCACCCGGCAGTGCGCGACCCGCAGCACGTCCGCGTCGTTGAACCGGGGCTGGAAGCCGACCTTCACATCGAAGCGATGCTCGAAGAGCCGGACCTGCATGTTCCGGTACGTGCCCGACTGCGCGGCCGCCAACCGATTGTGCGACCGCGCCATGAAGGAGTCGTAGAACGCCCGGCTCTCCCAGAACGCGAAAATGTGCGCCACGTTCGGCCGCCCCCGGCTCCAGCCACCGCCCTGCCCCCGGAATCCCGGCTCGCCGGGCATCCCCGCCCACTTCCGCTGCCCCCGCTCGAACCCCGGACGGTCCACGACGGTGCAGCGAATCCACTTGACCAGCACCGCGCCATCCTACGGCCCCGACGGTGGCCCGCATCACACAGCGAACCGTCCGCCCCGCACATCGGGGTGGACGGGCGGGTGCCGCGATGGTGGACAAATCCGGTCGCCTCCACGGGCCTCCGGTCAGCGCCGCCTGCGCCCCGGCCCCGGCCCCGGAAGCCCCGCCCCGGCACCCGGCATCCCGCCTCCGGGGGCCGACAGCCGCATACCCGGACTCGGCGCGTACGCCGCCTGCAACTGCTGCCCTCCGGGCAGAGGCGCGTACCAGGCGCTTCCGTACAGGACGCTGCTGAGCCCGGACAACAGCCGTTGCACATCGGGTTCCGATCGCACCACCAGCCGCATGAACTGGCTGCTGCTGCCGAGCTTGTTGCCGCACTCGCGCACCAGCACGCCGTGTTCGGACAGCAGCCGGTCCCGCACCTGAACGCCGTCCGCCCCCTCCGGCAGTTTGACGAACACGAAGTTGCCCTGTGAGGGGAAGACGGTCATTCCCGGCAGACATCCCAGCTGCGAAATCATTTCCTGCCGGTCGCGGGCGAGCATCCGCAGGCTCATCTCGTAATCCTGCTGGTGGTCCTTGAGCATGAAAACGATGATCTCGGCGAAGGAATTGAGGTTCCACTTCGGCAACCTGGAGCGGACCTTCCGCGCGAGCGAGGGGTTCGCCACCAGGTAGCCGAAGCGCACGCCGTGCAGGCCGAAGTTCTTTCCCAGGCTGCGCAGGACGACGACGTTCGGGCGTACCACGGCCTCGTCGACGACGCTCGGCCACGGACCAGAATCAGGGTCGACGAACTCCAGGAAGGACTCGTCGATGACGACCAGATCGAGGTCTGCGAGGGAGTCCATGAACGATATGACGGCGTCGCGGGAGAGGAGGCCGCCGTCGGGATTGTTGGGATTGCAGATGACGGCGGTTCGTGATCCCCGCTGCCGAATGAACGACACGAAGGCATCGGGATCGAGGGCGAAGCCGTGCCGTTCCGGCAGCCGGAACATGTCCACGCGCTTGCCGGTTTCATCCGGCTGATCCGTCCACCGGCCGAAGGTGGGGATCGGCACGGCCAGGCTGTCCTTGACCAGCAAATGGTCGATCCAGGTGATGAGTTCCGTCGAGCCGTTGCCCATCGCCATGGTCTGCGGCTGGAGATCGAGCAGGTGCGCCAGTTCGGCTGTGATCGTATCGGCGGAGCTGGGGTAATAGGTGAGAATGTCGCGCAGCATGGCCGACAGCTCGTCGAACATGCCGGGGGTGGGGAAATAGGGGTTACAGGGGATACAGAAATCCACGATGTCCTGTCCGCCGCCTGCCACCCCCGCGCGATTCAGCATGAAGTACGACGGACTGTGGTTGGTGCCCCGGAAAAGCTGTGCGGCATTACCCGTGTTGCCGATGGCGGCGACAGTCACAGCAAGACCTCCTCGGTCACATGGGCCGTGCTGGGCACGACGTTCGGCTCCGCTTGCACAGAGCGTCGCGCACGAGCCACCGCCAGTCGGGGCGTTGCCGAATTTCATGGTGCGTGTGAGAAGTCGAGTGACAGGAGATACCGGAACCGCTACAGTCCCCGCGACCTCTGCCTGCCTCCCGGGAGACCACGGCACCGGCGCCCCGTCCACCCACGCGAGCGGGGCGCGGCCCGAAGGCCACGCCCCGCGTCGAAGGTCACCCGCCAGGGCGGACGATCAGCTGCAACCGCTCGTCGAGCCGCAGCCCTCGCACAGGTAGCAGCTGCCCGCGCGGCGCATCTTGGTGCCGCAGGAGAAGCACAGCGGTGCGTCGGCGTTCAGGCCCAGCTGGATCTCGACCAGCTCGGTCGAGCTGTGGGCCTCCTTCGGGGCGGACGTCTCGGACTGGGACGCGGTCGTCGTGGCCTTCGGGGCCTCCAGCCGCCGCGGCGCCGACTGGGCCAGGCCCTCGACGTCGACATCGTCCTCGGACGCCTCGTAGGAACCGGTCTCCAGGTGACGCTGGCGCTCCTCGGCGGAGTGGATGCCGAGCGCGGACCGGGTCTCGAACGGCAGGAAGTCCAGCGCCAGCCGACGGAAGATGTAGTCGACGATCGACTGGGCCATCCGCACGTCCGGGTCGTCCGTCATACCGGCCGGCTCGAAGCGCATGTTGGTGAACTTCGAGACGTACGTCTCCAGGGGCACCCCGTACTGGAGGCCGACCGAGACGGCGATGGAGAAGGCGTCCATCATGCCCGCGAGGGTCGAGCCCTGCTTGGACATCTTCAGGAAGACCTCACCGAGCCCGTCGTCCGGGTAGGAGTTCGCCGTCATGTAGCCCTCGGCGCCGCCGACCGTGAAGGAGGTGGTGATGCCGGGGCGCCCCTTGGGCAGGCGCTTGCGGACCGGGCGGTACTCGACGACCTTCTCGACCTCCGGCTCGGCCTGCTCAGCCGCCTTCTCCTCCTTCTTCTTGGCGGAGAGCGGCTGGCCGACCTTGCAGTTGTCGCGGTAGATCGCCAGCGCCTTGAGGCCCAGCTTCCAGCCCTCGAAGTAGATCTCCTCGATCTCCTCGACGGTGGCCGACTCCGACATGTTGACCGTCTTGGAGATCGCGCCGGACAGGAACGGCTGGGCAGCGGCCATCATCCGCACATGGCCCATCGGCGAGATGGAGCGCTCGCCCATCGCGCAGTCGAAGACCTCGTAGTGCTCGAGCTTCAGCCCCGGCGCGTCAATCACATTGCCGTGCTCGGCGATGTGGGCGACGATCGCCTCGACCTGCTCCGGCTGGTAACCGAGCCGCTTGAGCGCCTTGGGGACCGTGTTGTTCACGATCTGCATCGAGCCGCCGCCGACCAGCTTCTTGAACTTCACCAGGGCCAGGTCCGGCTCGACGCCCGTGGTGTCGCAGTCCATCATCAGGCCGATGGTGCCGGTGGGGGCGAGCACCGACGCCTGAGCGTTGCGGAAGCCGCTCTTCTCACCGAGGCGCAGCACGTCCTGCCATGCCTCGGTGGCCGCCGCCCAGACCGGGGAGTCCAGGTCGTCCATGCGCTTGGCGATGGCGTTGGCGTCCGAGTGCTGCTTCATGACGCGGTTGTGGGCGTCCGCGTTGCGGGCGTAGCCGTCGTACGGGCCGACGACGGCCGCCAGCTCGGCGGAGCGCTTGTACGAGGTGCCGGTCATCAGGGAGGTGATGGCTCCGGCCAGGGCCCGGCCGCCGTCGCTGTCGTAGGCGTGGCCGGTGGCCATCAGCAGGGCGCCGAGGTTGGCGTAGCCGATGCCCAGCTGGCGGAAGGCGCGGGTCGTCTCGCCGATCTTCTGGGTCGGGAAGTCCGCGAAGCAGATGGAGATGTCCATCGCGGTGATGACCAGCTCGACGACCTTGGCGAAGCGCTCGGCGTCGAAGCGCTGGTTCCCGGCGTCGTCGTCCTCGAGGAACTTCATGAGGTTGAGCGAGGCGAGGTTGCACGAGGAGTTGTCCAGGTGCATGTACTCGCTGCACGGGTTGGAGGCGGTGATCCGGCCCGTCTCCGGCGAGGTGTGCCAGTGGTTGATCGTGTCGTCGTACTGGATGCCCGGGTCGGCGCAGGCCCAGGCCGCCTCGGCCATCTTGCGGAAGAGGGACTTGGCGTCGATCTCCTCGATGGGCTCACCGGTCAGGCGGCTGCGCAGGCCGAACTGCGAGCCGGACTCCACGGCCTTCATGAACGTGTCGTTCACACGGACCGAGTTGTTGGCGTTCTGGTACTGGACGGACGTGATGTCGTCGCCGCCCAGGTCCATGTCGAAGCCCGCGTCGCGCAGGGCGCGGACCTTCTCCTCTTCCTTGACCTTGGTCTCGATGAACGCCTCGACGTCCGGGTGGTCGACGTCGAGCACGACCATCTTGGCGGCCCGGCGGGTCGCACCGCCCGACTTGATCGTTCCGGCGGAGGCGTCGGCGCCGCGCATGAAGGAGACGGGCCCGGAGGCGTTGCCGCCGGAGGAGAGCAGTTCCTTGGAGGAGCGGATGCGGGAGAGGTTCAGGCCGGCACCGGAGCCGCCCTTGAAGATCATCCCCTCTTCCTTGTACCAGTCCAGGATCGACTCCATGGAGTCGTCCACGGAGAGGATGAAGCAGGCGCTGACCTGCTGCGGCTGCTTGGTGCCGACGTTGAACCACACGGGCGAGTTGAAGCTGAAGACCTGGTGCAGCAACGCGTACGTGAGCTCGTGATCGAAGATCTCGGCGTCCGCGGGGGAGGCGAAGTAGCCGTTGGCCTCGCCGGACTTGCGGTAGGTGCCCACCACCCGGTCGATGAGCTGCTTCAGGCTCGCCTCACGGGTCGGGGAGCCGACCGCGCCGCGGAAGTACTTGCTCGTGACGATGTTGACCGCGTTCACCGACCAGAAGTCGGGGAACTCCACGCCGCGCTGCTCGAAATTGACCGACCCGTCACGCCAGTTGGTCATGACGACGTCACGACGCTCCCAGACCACCTCGTCGTACGGATGCACGCCAGGGGTGGTGTGGACGCGCTCGATACGCAGACCCTTGTTCTTGCTTCCCTTGGAGCGGGAGCCTCGTGCGGGGCCGCTCGTCGTCTCTGTCATTCCGCCTCCCTGTACGGGCGAAAACGCCCTGATGTGCCCATTTCTTCCCGGGCACGGTGTCTCTTGTCTTTCACCCGGAGGCGCGATGCGCCCCGGGCAGGTCTTCGGCCGCCGGTCAGTCGGCGGCAGTGACGGGCGCTGGGGCCTCCGCGGCCCCTTCGGCGCCGGGCCCGCGGTCGTGCGCGGGAGGCCGTTGCTGGTCACGCAGCTCCGCGACCGCGGCCTCGAAATCCTCGAGCGAGTCGAAGGCGCGGTAGACGGAGGCGAAGCGGAGGTAGGCGACGAGGTCGAGCTCCTGGAGTGGACCGAGTATGGCGAGCCCCACGTCATGGGTGGACAGCTCGGCGCTTCCGGTGGCCCGTACGGCCTCCTCCACGCGCTGGCCGAGCTTGGCGAGGGCGTCCTCGGTGACGGGACGGCCCTGGCATGCCTTGCGGACCCCGGAGATGACCTTGTCGCGACTGAAGGGCTCGGTGACTCCGCTCCGCTTGATCACCATGAGTGACGCGGTCTCCACGGTCGTGAAGCGGCGCGCACAGTCGGGGCACTGGCGGCGCCTGCGGATCGAGCAGCCGTCGTCCGTGGTCCGGCTGTCGACGACACGGCTGTCGGGGTGCCTGCAGAAGGGGCAGTGCATGACTCCGTACCCTCCCTCACCCTCAAGAACGGCGCATGACTGACAAGCTCCGACCGGCCGCGCAGGCCCGTCGAAGCGACCACAAGCATAGGCGAAGATCTCGGCAACGAATCACCAGGGACCACAAGCTGTGGGTGGCTGACATCCATCAAACCACTAGATCTGGTGTCTGGCACCCATCCGCACCGCGTGGCGTGTCATGACTCGGGAGCAGGCACGAGACTACGCGAACCCCACGGGTCCCGGATCCACAGGGGCCGGGGTGCAAGACTGAGGGCCGCCGCCGGACACGGCCGAAACCCGCCACCGGAGACGGTCGAAGCATGCCGCAGGACACGACCGAAACCCGCCACCGGGCACGACCGAAACCCACTCCTCACCCCGTACCGGAACCGCCTTATACACCCAAGCCTGTGATCACGTCAGCTCATCTGGGATATTTCACTCGAACGTGTGTTTGGCGCAACCTTTCGAAAGCAACTACCGTTGTCCAACTAGGGAGAACATCTCGAGAGGGGCCGTCGTGACCACCACCGCAGAGAGCGCCGCTGTTACCGCCCAGGAGCGCTCCCAGAGCCGACTCGAACAGACGCACGCGATGAATCAGACTCACGCGATCAACGACGCGAGCACGAACCCGGAGGGGCAGAAGGCGACCCGATCACTACCCGGGCGACCTCCAGGCATCCGGGCGGACAGTTCAGGGCTGACCGACCGGCAGCGTCGCGTCATCGAGGTCATCCGCGACTCTGTGCAGCGGCGCGGCTACCCCCCGTCCATGCGGGAGATCGGTCAGGCGGTGGGCCTCTCCAGCACCTCGTCCGTCGCCCATCAGCTGATGGCCTTGGAGCGCAAGGGCTTCCTGCGGCGTGATCCCCATCGGCCCCGGGCGTACGAGGTCCGTGGCTCCGACCAGCCCAGCGCGCAGCCGACGGACACCACCGGCAAGCCCGCCGCCTCCTACGTGCCGCTGGTCGGCCGGATCGCGGCCGGCGGGCCGATCCTCGCCGAGGAGTCGGTCGAGGATGTCTTCCCCCTCCCCCGCCAGCTGGTCGGCGACGGCGAGCTGTTCGTCCTGAAGGTGGTCGGCGACTCCATGATCGAGGCCGCCATCTGCGACGGGGACTGGGTCACGGTGCGCCGCCAGCCCGTCGCCGAGAACGGTGACATCGTCGCCGCGATGCTCGACGGTGAGGCGACGGTGAAGCGGTTCAAGCGCGAGGACGGCCATGTCTGGCTGCTCCCGCACAACGCCGCGTACCAGCCGATCCCCGGTGACGAGGCGACCATTCTGGGCAAGGTCGTCGCGGTGCTGCGGCGCGTCTGAGCCGACGGACCGAGGCGCGCCACCGGCGTGCCCAACGACCGGGCCCCGGGACCACTGCGCCGGTTCCGGGGCCCTGCTGTATGCCCGCGCCCTCTACTTCCCCTCGGCCTTGGCCGCCGCGTCGATCGCGGCCAGGGAACGGCGCACCTGGTTGCGGTCGGTCGTGTACCAGAAGTCCGGCATGGTCTTGCGCAGGAACGAGCCGTAGCGGGCCCGCTCGACCCGCGGGTCCAGAACGGCGACGATGCCGCGGTCCCCGGAGGCCCGCACGAGTCGGCCCGCGCCCTGCGCCATCAGAAGGGCGGCGTGCGTGGCCGCCACCGCCATGAAGCCATTGCCACCGGCCTCCTCCACGGCCTTCTGGCGAGCGCTCATCAGCGGGTCGTCGGGGCGCGGGAAGGGCACCCGGTCCATGACCACCAGCTGACAGCTCGGGCCCGGCACATCCACGCCCTGCCACAGCGACAGCGTGCCGAACAGGCAGGTCCTGGCATCGGCGGCGAAAGCCCGGATCAGCTCGCCGAGGGTCTCCTCGCCCTGGAGGAGGATGGGCATGTCGAGCCGTCCGCGCAGCTCTTCCGCGGCGGCTTGCGCGCCGCGCATCGACGAGAACAGCCCGAGCGTGCGGCCGCCCGCGGCCTCCACCAGCTCGGCCAGCTCATCCAGCATGTCGCTGCGGCTGCCCTCGCGGCCGGGCTGGGCGAGATGCTTGGCGACGTAGAGGATCCCCTGCTTCGCGTAGTCGAAGGGCGAGCCGACGTCGAGGCCCTGCCAGCGCGGCGCGGACTCCTCGCCGCCCTCGGGGTCCTGCGGACTCTCGGGAGCGAGACCGAGCGAGGCTGCCACCCCGTTGAAGTCCCCGCCGATCTTGAGAGTCGCGGAGGTGAGGATCACCGAGCGGTCCTCGAACAGCTTCTCGCGCAGCAGACCGGACACGGACAGCGGGGCGACGCGCAGCGAGGCACCGAAACGGTCGTGCCGCTCGTACCAGACCACGTCGAACTCGGAGCCCTCCACGATCCGCTCCGCCACCTGGTGGATGTTCTCCACCGCGCCCAGGGCCTGCTTGCGGACGGCGTCCTCGTCCTGAACCGAGGCATCGCGGGTGGCGCCGAGCGCGGAGATCACCGTGCGGGCCGCGTCGCGCAACGCCATCAGGGCATAGCTCAGGTCCTCGGGGATGGTCTCGAGGCGGCCGGGCAGAGCCAGCTCCATGATCCGCTCAAAGGTCTCCGAGGCGGTCTGGAGAGCGTCGGCCGCCTTCTCGTTGACCAGCTTGGCGGCGCGCCGCACGGCCCGGTTGACCTGGCCGGGGGTGAGCTCGCCGCTGGCGACGCCGGTGACGCGGGAGACCAGCTCATGCGCCTCGTCGACGATCAGCACCTCGTGGCTGGGCAGAACCGGCGCGCCCTCGATGGCGTCGATGGCGAGCAGCGCGTGGTTGGTGACGATCACCTCGGCGAGCTTGGCGCGCTCGCGGGCGGCCTCGGCGAAGCACTCCGCGCCGTAGGCGCACTTGGACGCGCCGAGGCACTCCCGGGAGGTGACCGACACCTGCGACCAGGCGCGGTCGGAGACGCCGGGCGTCAGGTCGTCGCGGTCGCCCGTCTCGGTCTCGTCGGACCAGTCACGCAGCCGCATCAGGTCCTTGCCCAGCTTGCTGGTGGGCGCGGCCGCCTCGAAGGGGTCGAACAGCCCGGCCTCGTCGGCGTCGTCCTGCGGCACCCCTTCGTGGAGGCGGTGCAGGCACAGGTAGTTGGACCGCCCCTTGAGCATGGCGAACTCGGGGCGGCGGCGCAGCAGCGGATGCAGAGCGTCGACGGTACGCGGCAGGTCGCGCTCGACGAGCTGGCGCTGAAGGGCGAGGGTCGCCGTGGCGACGACGACGGGCTCGCCGTGGGCGAGGGCGGGCACCAGATAGCCGAGCGACTTTCCGGTGCCGGTACCGGCCTGGACCAGCAGATGGGAGTTGTCGTCGATCGCCTCGGCCACGGCTTCGGCCATGGCTGTCTGGCCAGGGCGTTCGGTGCCGCCGACGGCGGTGACGGCGGCGTGCAGCAGGTCTGCGAGTGGAGGCGAGGACGTGTCAGTCATAGGGCTGCCAGCCTACGCGGGGGCACCGACATCACTCTCGCTGGCGGTCGCATCACCCTCCGTGGAGGGAGCGCGTGGCATGGGCGGAACCCGGCCGGGCCGAGCGGTGTATCAGAGGTAAAGGCGGCGATCGGGGGCCGCCGCGGATCGCAGGGGGTCACGATGGCTCACAGCAGGTGGCGCAGGGCGCGGTCGCGCAGCATCAGTGCCGCGCGTTTGCCGGGGAGGTCCACCTCGGCGGAGAAGCGGAAACCGGCGCCGAGGAAGGCCGCGACGGAAGGGGTGTTGCGCAGGTCGGGTTCGGCCACGACGCGCGCGCAGGACGGGCGGTGTTCGAGTACGAGATCGGCCGCGGCGCGCAGCAGGGTCGTGCCGAGGCCTTGGCCGCGGTCGCTGATGCGGCCGATGAGCAGGTGGATGCCGGTGTCGTGCGGCCGGGCCGGGTAGTGCCGGGCGAGCGGATCGAGGTCTGCGCGGTACACCTCCCAGTAGCTCATCGGGACTCCGTCCAGCACTCCCAGACAGGGCACACTGCGGCCATCGCCGTCGAGCTGGCCGCCCAGGTGGCTCGCCGTGATGTCGTCCGGGCCGTCGAGTTCCCAGAAGGCGGCCACGGCGGGGTCGTTCATCCATCGGGCGATGAGCCGCAGATCGCGCCCGATGCGGACCGGGACCAGTTGGAAGGCCCCCGCCGGTGTGCTGGTGGGCCCCCATTCGGCGATGCGGTCGAGGAGGTCGGGGCGGCTGTCGAACTCCGGGCCGGTCAGCTGGCTCTCGGGGACTCGCGCGGTGTCTTCTTCCTGGCGCATCCGCATGTCGATGGTGTCGTCGGTGCTGGAGTCGGAGTGCGACACGGCGACGCTCTCCTCTCATGGATGTCAGACGCGCCGTGAGGGGCGTGATCGGCGGGGTGGACGGGCGTCATGCCGTGGAAGCGGCGGAAGTGACAAGGGGGTTGGCGATGGTGACGTAGACGGACTGGGTGTCGACCGGCCCGACGAGTTCGTCCAGGCCGCGCAGGCGGGTGAGCAGATTGGCCTTGCAGCGCAGAGTGGGCGTCTCGAGGAGGCGGGCGGGCAACCGCGAGCGGAGCTTGCCGGGGCCGGACGCGGCGTCGGCGAGGAACCGGCGGAACGCGGCCAGCAGCACGCGCTCGTCGGCGAGCCGCTGCGCCCCGAACGCTCCGATCACACCGAGGACGTTGTTGACCCCGAGGTAGTAGGCGAAGCGCTCATCGGTGACCTCGTCGGACACGAAGGTGTCGCTGCGCCCGCCGATTCCGGGCAGCCGCCGCTGGAGATCGTCGTAGCGGGACTCACGGAAGTAGTAGCCCTGGTTGTCCCGATAGCGGCCCCCGACCGGCCAGCCGTCCGGGTCCAGCAGCACCAGGGTGTTCTGCTGGTGTGCCTCCAGGGCGATGCCTGCCTCTCCGTCCAGCCAGAGCACGGGGCGTACGACCGTGTGCAGGTAGCGCAGGAACCACTCGGCGCTGACGGCCGCGGAGGAGCGGCCGGTGCGGGCGGCGAGCCGGGCGACGAGGTGGGCCAGGCGTGAGCGCATTGCGGGCTGCCCCGGCCAGGTCCGGAGCGAGAGGAGCCCGGCGACGCAGACGGCGTCGTCGCCCGGGCCGAACGGGTTGTGCCGGATGACGACGTCGAGCCCGGTCAGGGGGTCGCCATCCGGCCCGTCCACCGCGAGCCAGGCCGGATCACGGACGATGTCGAAGCCGGATCCCGGGAAGGCGGCCCGCCACCGCTCCGCCAGCCCGCTGCGCAGCAGCCGGTGCACCTCGACGCCGCGGCGAAGCTCCTTGCGGAGGTTCTCACGGCGGGAGTTGGTGATCCGCAGACCGAGGGAGAGTTTGAGCATCGCGGGCGCACCGGGCCGGTAGACGGTGCGAACCGAGGAGGTGGGGTGCCAGTGTCCGCCGGCCGGGCCGAGGTCGTGCAGCAGGCCCGCGTCGAACAGCGCGGCGACGGCCGGGCGGTGCCGGATCTCGTGTGCCTGCCAGGGGTGCAGGGGCAAGGGCACGGACCCGGGGGGCAGTTGCAGACCACTGCCCGCGAGAGAGAGGGCCAGCCTCTCGGCGGGCACCGTTCGGCCGCGCTCGGTCCAGGCCGACTCGCAGGCGAGCACGGATCGGTCAACGGCGAGCCAGTGCAGGGGAAAGGAGCCACGCGCTTCGGGTGAGCACACAGGTGAGGCAGCGTCGGAGAGCCCTTCGCGGCTCTTCGGCGTCGGGTGAAGGGGGTGACCGAGGAGGAGGGACTGTTCCGCGCCGAGAAAGGGGGTTCCTGCGTCAGGGTCGGCGGGCGCGGCCCGGCGGTGGGCCAGGAATTGGGCGGTGCGTCGTACGGAGTCCGCTACGCGGCCGATGAGTTCGGAGGTCTCCGCGTCGGTCTCGTCCTGCCGGGCTGCGTACGCCGCCTCCCGGGCGAGCAGCGCCGCGAGGGCCACCGCGCCGACGGCGGGGGCGTCCCACGGGCCGTGTTCCAGCACCGGTGCGCCGAAGCGGTGCCAGCCGGTGGCCGACCAGTAGCGCACGGGCACCTGTAGGGAGGTACCGCTCGCGGCGAGGGGGATCCGGAGGGTGTCGCCGTCCGGGGGCCCTGCGGCGGTCTCCCTTACCCAGCAGCGCAGCAGGTTCTCCACCCCCGCGGCATCGGCGGCGAGCTGCGGGTCGGGATGGTCGAGCGGGTCCTGCCCGGCGGTGGGAGCGAGCGCCTCGGGTGCGTCATGACCGCTGTGGTCCTGCCGCGGTACCGGGGCCGTCTCGACGAGGGGCGGTTCGGCAACGGCTGCCGACGGTGCGAGTGCCGTGGCCCGGGTCGGCGCGGGCCCGGTTGGCGCGGCCTGGGGCGGTGCGGGCCGGGGTGGCGCGGCCTTGGGCGACACCGGCGGAAGGCCGGTGGGCTCCCCGGCGGTCACGGCTGCGGGCGGCTGGGGCACGAACGGCTCGGGACCGGCGGTGGAGGGACCCGCAGTCGGCGGCCCGGCTGGGGGCGTTGCCGATTCGGGCGGTGGGGCGGTGGGCTGGGGCCGTGCCGCCGCGGAGTGCAGCACCCGTCGTTGTGGTCCCGTCGGCGCGGTCGCGGGCGGGGACCCCGTGGTCGTCTCCGCGGCGGCCCCCGGCGGCGCGGCGGGGGCGGCGGGAGGTGTCTCGCCTCGGGCTTGGGGGTGTCCGGGAGCGGTGCGGGCCGTCCGGTCGCTCATGGCGCCGTCCTCCGGGTCCGGCTGGGGATACAGGGGGGCTCGCCCAGGGGAGTGCGGCATGGTGGGTGCGGCGCTCGCGTCACGGCCTTCACGCCGGGAGCCTGGCGCCTGCCTCCTTCGATGGTGCGGTGGTGGTGCGGTCCTACGGCCGCGGGGCGCGTCACCGGCGGCCTCCGGTGAAGGGCGGGGCGGGTGGCGGGAGTTCGTGGTCGGCGCGGTCACCGAGAGCGCGGATCGCGGCGTCCAGGGCATCGGCGAGCCGGTCCAGAACGGCTTGGGCCTGCTCGTCGGTGATGGTCAGCGGAGGAAGGAGGCGGATCACGGCGGAGTGGCGGCCGCCGAGTTCGACGATCAGGCCACGGTGCAGGCACTCCCGCTGTACGGCCGCCGCCAGCATCGGGGCGGCGCGACGGGCGGCGGCGCCGGTGCCCGTACGGCCGTCTTCGCGGCCGTCTGTACGGCCGTCTGTGCGGCCGTCTGTGCGGCCGTCTGTGCGGCCGTCTTCGCGGCCGTACGCACCGGCGAAGGCGCCGGTCGTCAGGGCGGTCTCGGTCGTGGCCTCAGGGCACTCCGGGCCGGGGTCCGGCTGTGCCGGGTCGACCAGCTCCAGGCCGATCATGAGCCCGCGGCCGCGGACGTCCCCGATGTGGGGGCACTGCGCTGCGAGGGCGCGCAGCCGGGTCAGCATCCGCTCGCCGACGACCGCGGCCCGCTGCGCGAGGTCGTTCTCGCGGACGTACGCGAGGGTGGCCGCGCCCGCCGCCATCGCCAGCTGGTTGCCCCGGAACGTGCCCACGTGGGCGCCGGGCCGCCAGGCGTCCAGCTCCTCCCGGTAGATCACGACGGCCAGCGGCAGGCTGCCGCCGATGGCCTTCGACAGCACCATCACATCGGGCACCACGCCGCTGTGTCCGACGGCCCAGAAGGAACCGGTGCGCCCCACGCCGGTCTGTACCTCGTCCGCGATGAGGGGGATGCCGCGGGCCGCGGTGATCTCCCGCATCCGGCGCAGCCAGCCGTCCGGCGCGGGGATCACCCCGCCCTCGCCCTGTACCGGTTCGAGGATCATCCCGGCCGGTGCGGTCGTCCCGCCCTTCGGGTCGTCCAGCAGCCGCTCGGTCCAGCGCGCCGCGAGGTCCGCGCCGCGCTCGCCGCCCACCCCGAACGGGCAGCGGTAGTCGTAGGGGAAGGGGAGCCGGGTCACGCTCGCCGCGGGGGCGCCGCCGGAGACGGCCAGCGCCCCGGCCGTCATCCCGTGGTAGGCCCCGGAGAAGGCCAGCAGGCCGTCCCGCCCCGTGGCGGTCCGTACCAGCTTGAGTGCGGCTTCGACCGCGTCCGTACCCGCGGGCCCGCAGAACTGGATCCGTGCGTGGGCGGCGAGTTCGGGCGGCAGCGTGGCGAACAGTTCGTCCGTGAAGGCGTCCTTGACCGGCGTGGCCAGGTCCAGGACCTGGAGCGGGGCTCCCGAGTCCAGGACGGCGCGGATCGCTTCCAGCACCACCGGGTGGTTGTGACCGAGCGCCAGGGCCCCGGCTCCGGAGAGGCAGTCGAGGTAGCGGCGGCCGTCGGCGCCCTCGATCGTCAGCCCGCGGGCGCGCACCGGGACGATGGGCAGCGCCCGGGCGTAGGTGCGGGCGGCCGACTCCCGCAGCGACTGGCGCCGCAGGATGACCGGAGCGTCCTCGCCGAGCCCTTCGCCGTCCGGCACGACGGGCGGCGAAGGGTCCGGCGTCATCGGCGGGAGCTGGGTCATGGCCACGGCTCACGGTCCTCTCGCTGCTGAACGCCCTCCGACTGTCCCCCGTACGTACCAACGACGGGTCAGGCCCGGGATCACGGGCTGACCGAAGATCCTTGCCGCCGGGAACCAAGGACCCGCCTGTAGCCGTCGTAGGCGGCACCGGCATAGTGGGGGATCACCCCACTGTCGGGGGGAGCATGACAATTCCGGACAGGCCGTGAAGCAGCTCAGAACATCAGGGGGAGTCCCGCCCATGCCTTTCAAACGCCGACCCGCGCTCGCCTCGGCGGCCATCGCCGCGGTGCTGGCGCTCACCGCCACCGCGTGCGGATCGTCGGACGACTCGGCCGATGCCAAGGCGTCCGCATCGTCGGCGCAGCAGGGCGCGGACGACATCAAGCTGCCCGACAACATCAACGACAAGCTGAAGAACCTCGGCGTCGACCTGGACGAGTGGAAGAACGGCGCCTGGAACAAGTGGGACCGGGACGACTGGCTCCGCGAGGCGGGCGACTTCATCAACCCGATCATCAAGGGGCTGTGGAAGCCGGACCGGATGCGGGATGCCCAGGAGCCGGAGGAGCAGGTCGACGACAGCGACATCGCTGACGACCAGGGGGTGACCGACCCCGATCCGCAGCCGGTGAAGGCGCAGGAGGTCGACAGCCCGTACAGCTCCCGCGTTCCGTATGCGGGCAAGGTCTTCTTCGACGGCCCCGAGGGGTCGATGGTCTGCTCCGCGACCGTGGTGGAGGACCCCGCCCACCCCGGCAAGTCCAACATGGTCTGGACGGCGGGCCACTGCGTCCACGCGGGCAAGGGCGGCGGCTGGTACAAGAACCTGATGTTCGTGCCCTCGTACAACGACTCCGGCAAGTCGGCGGCCGAGCTGGAGAACGCCACCCGGGAAGAGCTCGCCCCCAAGGGCGTCTGGTGGGCCGACTGGGCGCAGACCTCCTCCCAGTGGATCGACAGCGGCGCGGCCACCGGCGGCAAGGGCGCACCGTACGACTTCGCGGTCATGCATGTGAAGCCTGAGGTCAGCGGCGGCAAGTCGCTGGAGGAGACGGTCGGCGGCGCACTGCCGGTCGACTTCAACGCGCCGGCTGTGAAGTCCATCGACGAGATCACGGCCACCGGCTACCCGGCGGCTCCGCCGTTCGACGGCCAGAAGATGAACCAGTGCGCCGACAAGCCGGGCAGGCTGTCGCTGGAAGCCAAGCAGCCGACCATGTACCGCATCGGCTGCACGATGACCGCCGGTTCGTCCGGCGGCGGCTGGGTCGCGAACGGTGCGGACGGCAAGCCCGCGCTGGTGTCCAACACCTCGATAGGCCCGTCCAACGCCACCTGGCTGGCGGGCCCCCATCTGGGCCCCGAGGCCAAGGGCGTCTACAACGCGGTCAGCAAGAAGTTCGCGGGTCAGTAGTCACCCGCGGTCAGCAACGGCGAAGGCCCGCCCCCCGGAATGGAGGGGGCGGGCCTTCGCCGTGAGCGGTTCGGTGCTCTACTGCCGCGCACCTGCCGCGGCCGGTACGAACCGGCGCAGCTCGGCGGCGAGCTCCTCGTGCACCCGTGCCTTGAGCAGCGTGCCCTCCGGGGTGTGCTCCTCGGAGATCACCTCGCCGTCGGCGTGCGTACGCGAGACCAGCTTGCCCTCGGTGTACGGCACCAGGGCCTCGATCTCGACCTGCGGCCTGGGCAGCTCGTGATCGATCACCCCGAGCAGCTCGTCGATGCCCTGCCCGGAGCGGGCGGAGACGGCCATCGCGCTCCGCTCCATGCGCAGCAGCCGCTGGAGCACGAGCGGATCGGCCTTGTCCGCCTTGTTGATGACCACGATCTCGGGCACGTCGACCGCGCCCACGTCACGGATCACCTCGCGCACCGCAGCCAGCTGCTCCTCCGGCGCCGGATGCGAGCCGTCCACCACATGGAGGATCAGATCGGCGTCGCCGACCTCCTCCATCGTGGAACGGAACGCCTCGACCAGGTGGTGCGGCAGATGGCGGACGAAGCCGACGGTGTCCGCCAGCGTGTACAGCCGCCCGCTGGGCGTCTCGGCCCGGCGCACGGTCGGATCCAGGGTGGCGAACAGCGCGTTCTCCACCAGCACGCCCGCGCCGGTGAGCCGGTTGAGCAGCGAGGACTTGCCCGCGTTGGTGTATCCGGCGATGGCGACCGAGGGGACCTTGTGACGCCTGCGCTCCTGCCGCTTGATGTCGCGGCCGGTCTTCATCTCGGCGATCTCGCGGCGCATCTTCGCCATCTTCTCGCGGATGCGGCGCCGGTCCGTCTCGATCTTGGTCTCACCGGGACCACGGGTGGCCATGCCGCCGCCCGACGATCCGGAGCCACCGCCACCCATCTGCCGGGACAGCGACTGACCCCAGCCGCGCAGCCGCGGCAGCATGTACTGCATCTGCGCGAGCGAGACCTGCGCCTTACCCTCGCGGGACTTGGCGTGCTGGGCGAAGATGTCGAGGATCAGGGCGGTGCGGTCGACCACCTTGACCTTGACGACGTCCTCGAGATGGATCAGCTGGCCGGGGCTCAGCTCACCGTCGCACACGACGGTGTCGGCACCGGATTCGATCACGATGTCGCGCAGTTCCTCGGCCTTGCCGGAGCCGATGTATGTCGCGGGGTCCGGCTTGTTGCGGCGCTGGATCACGCCGTCGAGCACCACGGCGCCCGCGGTCTCCGCGAGCGCGGCCAGTTCGGCGAGGGAGTTGTCCGCGTCCTGCGCCGTGCCGGACGTCCAGACGCCGACCAGCACCACGCGCTCCAGGCGCAGCTGCCGGTACTCGACCTCGGTGACGTCCTCGAGCTCGGTGGAGAGTCCCGCCACACGCCGCAGCGCGGCACGGTCCGAGCGGTCGTACTGGTCGCCGTCACGCTCCCCGTCGATCTCGTGACTCCAGGCGACGTCCTCTTCCATCAGGGCGTCGGCCCGAAGGCTCTCGGCGAGGCGCTGCCGGTCCTGCGGAAGGGAAGAGGAGTGGGTCAAAGGAATCCTTACGTCGAGGGACATCGTCACTGTCGACAACGCACGACCGGCCCGGGGGATTCCCCACCGCTCCGGCCGCGACGCCGACCCCTCGATGGTCGCACGCGGCGGCGGGGCCGTCACTCGGGTTTCACGGTATGGCGCGCCGTTGGGCCGTGCGGGGTGGAGCGGGCCGCGGGCTTGGCCCCCGGCTTCGTGCTCGGCTTGGCCCCCGGCTTCGTGGTCGGCTTGGCGCCTGGCTTCGCGCCCGGCTTGGCCCCCGGTTTCGCGTCCGGCTTCGGGGCGGGCTTCCAGTCGGGGTGCCCGGGCATCGTCGGCGTCTTCCTGCCGTAAAGCCAGGGGTGCAGGAAGCCGTTCAGATCCTTACCGGCCACCTCCGAGGCGAGACGGACGAAGTCGGTGGTCGAGGCCACCCCATCCCGGTGGCGGACCACCCATTGCCGCTCCAGCCGCTCGAAGGCGGCCCGGCCGATCCGCTCCCGCAGCGCGTACAGGACCAGGGCGCTGCCGTCGTAGACGATCGGGCGGAAGAGCCCGATCTGCTTCCCCGGTTCGGCGGGCCGGGGCGCGGCGGGCGGCCCTCCGGCGGCGCGCCAGGCGTCGGACTGCTCGTAGGCCAGCCGCATCCGGCGCTCCAGGCTCTCCTTGCCGTACTGATCCGCGTACAGCGCCTCGTACCAGGTGGCGTGGCCTTCGTTGAGCCACAGATCGGACCAGCGGCGCGGGCTGACGCTGTCGCCGAACCACTGGTGTGCCAGTTCGTGCAGCATGATCGACTCCACGTACCAGCGCGGGAACTCGTCGCCGGTGAAGAGGCCCCGTTCGAAGAGCGAGAGCGTCTGGGTCTCCAGCTCGAAGCCCGTGGTGGCCTGGGAGATCAGCACTCCGTAGTCCTCGAACGGGTACGGACCGACCTTCTTCTCCATCCAGCTCAGCTGCCCCGGAGTGCGCGCGAGCCACTTCTCGAGCTTCTTGCGGTCCGCAGCGGGCACCACGTCGCGCACCGGCAGCCCGTGCGGGCCGGTGCGGTGGAGCACGGCGGACCGGCCGATGGACACCTGGGCCAGCTCGGTGGCCATGGGGTGGGCGAGGCGGTACGACCAGGTGGTGCGCGCCCCCTCGCGGACACGCCCTGCCGGAAGACCGCCCGCGACGACCGTGAGGTTCTTCGGCGCGGTGACCCGGAAGGTGAAGCGCGCCTTGTCGGACGGATGGTCGTTGCACGGGAAGACCCGGTGGGCGGCGTCGGCCTGATTGGCCATGGCAAGGCCGTCCCGGGTACGGACCCAGCCGCCGCTCGCGCCGTCCCCCGGGTCGCTGGTGTGCCGGACGGTGACCCGGAAGTCCGCGCCCCGTTCGAGCCTGGTGCGCGGGGTGATGACCAGGTCCTCGCCCGCGGCGGCGAACGCGGCGGGCGCGCCGTCGACCCGTACGGAGCGCACGGTGCCCTGGGTGAAGTCCAGGTTGAGGGTGCGTAATCCGGCGGTGGCACGGGCGTCGATGGTGGTGACGGCGTCCAGCGGCCGGTCCGCGCGGCGGTAGTCCAGGGTGATGTCGTACGCCGTGACGTCGTAGCCGGGGTTGCCGAGCCGCGGGTAGAGCGGGTCGCCGATGCCGAGCGGGCGCGGGCCCGCGGGGCTCACCGGCCCGGCGGCGGAGGACGGGCCGACCGAGGCGAGAACGGCGGCCAGGGCGACGGCCACGAGGGCGGTCCTGCGGCGCCCCATCCGCGGAAGGGGACCGGCCATCCGCGGAAGGGGACCGGCCGACCGCGGAAGGGGGCCGGGGCGGGGGCCCGGAGATTGCGTCATGCCTTACGGCTATCAGCGCCCGGGCGGGGACGCAGTCCCACCCGGGCCCGATCCACCCGAAGGAGTTCAGGAACGGGCGGTCGCCACCCTGCGCCCCTCCCGGGTCACGTCGTAGACACCGGGGACGTCGCGCATGGCCCGCATCAGCGTCGGCAGTCGGCCCGCGTCGGACAGCTGGAGTGTGTACGTATGGCGAACGCGCTGCTCACGCGGCGGTTCGACGGCGGCGGCGACCACCTCGGCGCCCTCCGCGGCGATGGCCTCGGTGAGGTCCGCGAGTAGATGGGGCCTGCTGAACGCCTCCGCGAAGAGGGTGACCCGGTAGTCGCCCCCGTCCCCGTCGTCCTCCTCCGACCAGCGCACCCCGACCCGGGCCCGCCCGGCGGCGGTCATCCGCGCCACGGCGGGGCACCGCTCGCGGTGGACGGTGACGGCGCCGCCGCGCACCGCGAAGCCGGTGATGGCGTCCGGCGGTACGGGGGTGCAGCACCGGGCCAGCCGTACGATCACACCGGGCAGGTCGACGACGATGCCCGCTTCCGGGCGGCCCGCGGGGGCCCCGGGGAGCACGTCCCCGGCGTCTTCCCCGACCCCCTCCGGTTCGAGCTCCTCCGGATCGACCTCCTCCGGATCGGCCCCTTCCGCATCCGCCCCTTCCAGCTCGGCCCCTTCCGGCTCCACGGGGGCGTGCAGATGCTCGGCGCCGGGCGCCTCGCCCTGCGGCGGCTCGTGCGCCGGATCGGCCGGATGGGCGGCCAGCCAGCGGTTGATGGCGATGCGCGCGGCCGGGGTACGGGCGTGGTCGAGCCATTCCGGCGAGGGCCCGGACGAGGCCGCGTCACCCGCCATCAGCAGCTGAAGGGTGTCGCCGTCGCACAGCACGGTGCTGAGCGTCGCGATCCGCCCGTTGACCCTGGCCCCGATACAGGAGTGGGCGTCCTCGCCGTACTGGGCGTACGCGGCGTCCACACAGCTCGCGCCCGCGGGCAGGCCCAGGGTGCCGCCGTCGGACCGGAAGACCGTGATCTCCCGGTCCTGGGCGAGGTCGTCGCGCAGCGCGGTCCAGAAGATGTCGGGGTCGGGGGTGGCGCTCTGCCATTCGAGCAGCCGGGACAGCCAGCCGGGGCGGGTCGGGTCGGCCCGCTCGCCCTCGGGAGCGGCGGCCGCCTCGGTCGGGGCGTACGGATTGCCGAGGGCGATCACCCCGGCCTCGGCGACCCGGTGCATCTGGTGCGTGCGGATGAGGACTTCGGCGACCTCGCCGCTGCGCCCGGCCACGGCCGTGTGCAGCGACTGGTAGAGGTTGAACTTGGGGACGGCGATGAAGTCCTTGAACTCCGAGATCACCGGGGTGAAACAGGTGTGCAGCTCGCCGAGGACCGCGTAACAGTCCGCGTCGTCGGCGACGAGGACCAGAAGCCGCCCGAGGTCGGAGCCGGTCAGCTCGCCGCGCTTGATCCCGACGCGGTGGACCGAGACGAAGTGGCGCGGGCGGACCAGGACTTCGGCGGTGATGCCCGCCTCCTGGAGCACGGCCCGTACGTCTCCGGCGGCGCGGGCGAGCGGGTCGGGGCGCTCCGCGTGGGACTGGAGCAGCTCCCGGGTACGGGCGTACTCCTCGGGGTGGAGGATCGCGAAGACCAGATCCTCCAGCTCGGTCTTGAGCGCCTGCACGCCGAGCCGTTCGGCCAGCGGGATCAGCACATCGCGGGTGACCTTGGCGATGCGGGCCTGTTTCTCGGGGCGCATCACGCCGAGGGTGCGCATGTTGTGCAGCCGGTCGGCGAGCTTGATCGACATCACCCGGACGTCGTTGCCGGTGGCGACGAGCATCTTGCGGAACGTCTCGGGCTCGGCCGCCGCCCCGTAGTCGACCTTCTCCAACTTGGTGACGCCGTCGACGAGATAGCGCACCTCCTCGCCGAACTGCTCCCCCACCTGGTCGAGCGTCACCTCGGTGTCCTCGACCGTGTCGTGGAGCAGGGACGCCGTCAACGTGGTGGTCTCGGCGCCCAGTTCGGCGAGGATGAGCGTGACGGCCAGCGGATGGGTGATGTACGGCTCACCGCTCTTGCGCATCTGGCCGCGGTGGGAGGACTCGGCGAGGACGTACGCCTGGCGCAGCACATCCAGATCGGCACCCGGGTGGTACGCGCGGTGCACCTTCGCGACGTGTTCGATCGCGTCCGGCAGCCGGTCCCGGGATGCCGGTCCCAGCAGCGCGGCCCGGCCGAATCTGCGGATATTGCGCAGATCGATGCGGGGGAGGCCGCGCCTGCGGCCGAGAGCGGCTTGATCTGGGGCCTCTGCGCTCATGGGCACCTCCGGCGGCGTCGAGCGTCAACCGGCGTGGGCACTCCCCCGGGGCCGGTGCTTGATGCTATCGAGCCCACCACGCACGGCCGACCGGCTCTCGCCCAGAGTGAAACGGATCACCCATGAGAGGGACGAGTCAGTCGAGCGCCGCGTCCAGCCATACGGGATCCAGTTCCCCCTCGGCGACGATCACGGCAGGGCCCGTCATCTCCACCGTACCGTCAGGCCGCTCGCTGATCACAAGTCGCCCACCGGGTACGTCCACCGTGTATGTGACGGGGCGCCCGGTGACCCCCGGATCGGCGCCGTCGCGGCGTGCGGCGGCCACCATGACGGCGCAGGCGCCGGTGCCGCAGGAACGGGTCTCGCCGGAGCCGCGCTCGTGCACGCGCATCGCGACGTGCTGCGGGCCGCGGTCGACGACGAACTCGACGTTGGTGCCGTCCGGGTACGCGGAGGCGGGATGAACGGCGGGAGCCGTGAACAGGGTCCCGGCCTGGTCGAGGTCGTCGACGAAGGCGACCGCGTGCGGGTTGCCCATGTTGATGTTGCGGGCGGACCAGGTCCGGTCGCCGACCGCGACGGTGACATCGCCGTCGGGGCCGGGCTCGGGCAGCACGGCCTTGCCCATGCCGACGGTGACCGCGCCGCTGTCCGGGGCGCCCTCCGGGGCGGCCTTGGCGATGTGGATGTGCCGCAGTCCCGCCCGGGTCGCGATCGTCAGATCGCCCTCCTCGGCGAGACCCTCCCGCTGGAGGTACCGGGCGAACACCCGGACGCCGTTCCCGCACATCTCGGCGATGCTGCCGTCGCTGTTGCGGTAGTCCATGAACCACTCGGCCTCGGCGGCGATGGCCCGCGCCTCGGGGTGCGCCGACGACCGTACGACGCGGATCAGCCCGTCGCCGCCGACACCGGCGCGGCGGTCGCAGATCCGGGCGACGGCGGCCGGGGACAGCTCCAGCCGACCGTCCAGGTCCGGGACGATGACGAAGTCGTTCTCAGTGCCGTGGCCCTTCAGGAACCGCAGCCGGGGCGCGTTGCTCATCCCTCGATCCTACGGGGCGCCGCACGGGCCGTCGCCCTGGCCGGACACCCCCTAGCGCAGGCGGGCCACGCGCCAGAAGGTGAGGGCCGCGAGCAGCGCGACGATCACGACGTAGAGCACCACGAAGCGCCAGTCAGGGCGGCGGCCGGAGCCCCGGGGCGGCAGGCCGGGCCAGGTGTAGCCCACCCGGCGGGCGGCCATCAGCCCCCAGCCCGCCGCGCAGCAGCTCAGCAGCAGGCCCAGCATGGCCACGACCGCGCCGCCGTCGCCGAACTCGAAGGCGAGCGGGAAGGCGAACATCAGCGAGCCGAGGATGGCGAGGCCGACGATCGGCGCGATCTGCCAGATCCGCAGGCGACGCGGCGGGCGCAGCTCGCGGAAGGACTCCCCGGAGCCCGGCTCACCCGGCTCACCCGCCTCGTCGAGAGCCGGGCTGCCCAGCTCGGGGAGCGCGGGGGTCTCGTCGGGGCCGTCCGGGGTCAGCGGCCCGTGATCGCCCTGCGGCGCGTCCCGCGCTGCTTGCTGCGATGCGTTACGAGGGCCGGCCTCCATCGCCACACGCCCTCCCAACTCCAGACACCACGGCACGATCGGAGCTTGATGATGGCATGCTCGCGGGGGCCTCCATGACGAGCGGAGCGTCCCGATGCCATCACGTGATCAGGCTGTGACCGCCCGTTCAGCCAACGAGAGCGCGTTCGCCAGGAGTTCTTCCCGGTCCGCGGCCGCTCCGCTGAGCCAGTGGACCCTCGGATCGCGGCGGAACCAGGAGTCCTGGCGGCGCGCGAACCGCTTGGTGGCGCGCACGGTCTCGGCCCGTGCCTCGTCCTCCGTGCACGCTCCGGCGAGGGCGGCGAGCACCTGCTGGTAGCCGAGGGCCCGGGAGGCGGTACGCCCCTCCCGCAGCCCGGCCGCTTCGAGCCCGCGGACCTCGTCCACCAGCCCGGCCTCCCACATCCGGTCCACGCGCACGGTGATCCGCTCGTCCAGCTCGGGCCGCTCGACGTCCACCCCGATCTGGAGGGTGTCGTAGACGGCCTCGTGACCGGGGAGGTTGGCGGTGAAGGGACGACCGGTGATCTCGATGACCTCCAGCGCCCGCACCACCCGCCGGCCGTTGCTGGGCAGGATCGCCCGGCCCGCCTCGGGGTCGGCGGCCGCCAGCCGGGCGTGCAGGGCCCCCGGGCCCAACTCCTCCAGCTCGGCCTCGAGCCTGGCCCGCACGGCGGGGTCGGTGCCCGGGAAGTCGAGCGCGTCGATGGCCCCGCGGATGTACAGGCCCGAGCCGCCGACCAGGACCGGCGTACGCCCCTCGGCGAGCAGCCGGTCCATCTCGGCGCGGGCCAGTCGCTGGTATTCGGCGACGCTGGCCGTCTGGGTGACGTCCCAGATGTCGAGCAGACGGTGCGGCACGCCCTGCCGCTCGTCCTCCGTCAGTTTGGCGGTGCCGATGTCCATGCCCCGGTAGAGCTGCATGGAGTCGGCGTTGACGACCTCGCCGTCGAGGTGCCGGGCGAGGGCGACGCCCAGATCGGACTTACCGGCCGCGGTGGGGCCGACGACGGCGATGACTCGCGGCGGATGGCCTGCTGTATTCACCCGCCCAGTCTCGCAAACCCCGGGGGCCTCCTCGAACGAGCGACGTGACGGGGGACGGCCCTGGTCGTTGCCTGTTGCGAGGTTCCGAGGACCGGTTCGGGAAACCGGCCCCCGCGAGCAGCGCAATGGGACGCTCCGAGCGGCACGGGATTTCGCCCACACGAGTAGGCTATGGAGTAGATATGGGCGTGTTTTCCAGGTTTCGTCGGGTGTCGAAGGAGGAGAGCCGTTCGTCCGCAGAGGCGCCCTCCGAGCAGTCCGCGGCCGACGCCGTGACGGCGGCAGCGGCGCCTGAGTCCGCCGCCGAGACGGAGCCGGAGCGGGACGAGGAGGAGCCCGCGGCGGGCGAGGGGGCGGCGATCCCGAAGCAGCAGTCCGCGACCGAGACGGCCGACAGCGAGGCCGGCGAGGGCGCCCGCACATAAGGGATCCGATGAGGGAAGGTGGCCCATGGGCCTGCTGGACAATCTCAAGGCCAAGGCCGGTGCCATGAAGGACCGGGCAGGCAACTTCGCGCAGCAGCACGAGGCCAGGATCGAGCGGGGTCTCGACAAGGCCGCCAAGACGGTCGACACCAGGACCAAGGGCAAGTACAGCGCAAAGATCGAGACCGGCACGGGCAAGGCGAAGGACGCCCTCAACCGCTTCTCCCACCGGAACCAGGACCGCAACGAGGACCGCAGCGGGAGCGAGCGCAAGGACCAAGGCGGCGACAGCGCCTGACCCCCGCCGGTACGCGGCCGCGAAGCCGATGCCTCGCGGCCGCGGCGGCCCTGCGCCCGTACCCCGAACCGCCCTGTCTGGAGCCGCCGTACCCCGCGCAGCAGCGCGCCTTGCCGCTCCGGCGGCGGCTCGCCCCGGGACGCCGTCGTCCGGCGCCCGCGGTCGGCGATGCCCGCACTAGGTGTGCTGTCCGGGGACGTTGGTGACGGGCGACGCGCCGTGAGGGGTGCTTGAACGGGGCGAGGGCCTCTGGTTTCGGT
>NZ_RIBZ01000876.1:0-34123 GCF_003721215.1 Streptomyces botrytidirepellens | reverse complement strand
GGTATCGGCGTGCACGCCTCGGCCGCGCAGGCGGAGGCCGCGCTCGGCGTCGCCGCGCTGCTCGCGCCGGACCCGGCGCCGGCCCCGGTCCCGGACACCGCTCCGGCGGACCCGGGCGACGCGACCCAGGTGCTGCCGACGAACGCGCCGAACGCACCGGGCAATCAGTACGACCCGGCCGCGGCCACCAACGTGCTCCCCACCACGGGCCCCAACGCCGATCCCACCCAGGCGCTGCCCACGAACGGCCCGGGCGCCCCCGGGGCGGATCCCACCCGGGCCATGCCCCCGGTGCCGCCCGGCGGCGCGCCCGGCCAGGACGATGAGCACCCCTGGCAGAACCAGATGCGCGCGGCCCGCGACCGCAACGAGCAGACGCAGGTCCAGTACCTCGACCCGAGCGAGGACCCGCTGCGCCGCCGCCCCCACCGCCCCGCACCGCCGCCGGGGCAGTACCAGCAGCAACAGCAGCAGTATCAGCAACAGCAGTACCAGCAGCAGCAACAGCAGCCGTACCAGCAGCCGCAGCAGCCCCCGCAGCCCCCGCCGTCGCGCCGTCAGCAGCGCCGTCAGCAACAGCAGCAGCCGCAGCAGTACGCCCCCCAGCCCCAGCAGCCGCAGCCGCAGCGTTACGCGCCGCCGCCGCAGCAGCCGGAGCCGCGGCGCGAGCCCCGGCAGCGCGGGTCGAACCCCAACCGGATGAAGATCCCCGGGCTCGGCTGCCTCAAGGGCTGCCTGTTCGTGATCCTCATCCTGATCGTGGGCTCCTGGCTGGTCTGGGAGCTGACCCCGCTCAAGGACTGGGTCGCCCAGGGCAAGAGCTACTGGGACGCGGTCTCGACCTGGGTCACCGAGGTCAAGGACTGGATCTCCGCCCTCGGCGGCCCGAGCTGACGCCCGACTGAATCCGCCAGGATCCGCGAGCCCTTCGGCACCCCTCAACACCCCGACGGATGCGCCGAGTCAGGTGATTTGTCGACATCCAAGGGGTGTTTTCCGCTCAGAAGTGACAGTTGGCGCTGTCTGATGCCCCCAACGCGCCAGTAGCCGCGTAGCTTTGTCGCCAACGCGCCCCCTGTCGGAGGATTCGGAGCAGTCTTGTCACGGAAGATCGGCAGCCGGTACACCGCGCACCAGGTCCTGGGACGCGGCAGCGCCGGCACGGTGTGGCTGGGCGAGGGTCCCGAGGGCCCGGTCGCCATCAAGCTCCTGCGCGAGGACCTCGCCTCCGACCAGGAGCTCGTGGGCCGTTTCGTACAGGAGCGCACCGCGCTGCTCAGCCTCGACCACCCCCGGGTGGTCGGCGTGCGCGATCTCGTGGTCGACGGCAACGACCTGGCGCTCGTCATGGACCTGATCCGCGGTACGGATCTGCGCACCCGGCTCGACCGCGAGCGGCGGCTGTCCCCGGAGGCCGCGGTCGCGATCGCCGCGGACGTCGCCGACGGGCTGGCCGCGGCGCACGCCGCCGGGATCGTGCACCGGGACGTCAAGCCGGAGAACGTCCTGCTGGACATGCAGGGACCGCTCGGCCCCGGTCGCTCCCACCCCGCCCTGCTGACCGACTTCGGCATCGCGCGCCTGGTCGACGAGCCGGGCCGGGCCCGCGGCGGCCGCCCGTCCCGCGGGCAGGCGCCCTCCCAGGGCCGCTCGCCCAACCCGCGCAGCGTCATCGGCACCCCCGACTACCTCGCGCCGGAGATCATCGAGGGGCTGCCGCCGCGCGCCAGCGTGGATGTGTACGCGCTGGCCACGGTGTTGTACGAGCTGCTGGCGGGCTTCACCCCGTTCGGCGGCGGCCACCCCGGCGCGATCCTGCGCCGCCACGTGACGGAGACCGTCGCCCCGCTGCCCGGCATCCCCGACGAGCTGTGGCAGCTGCTGCTCCAGTGCCTCGCCAAGGCCCCCGCCTCCCGGCTGCGCGCCTCCGAGCTGGCCGCGCGGCTGCGCGAGATCCTGCCCACCCTGGCCGGTTATCCGCCGCTGGACATCGACGAGCCGGACGAGGCCGAGGAGCAGGGCGAGGGCGAGGCCCCCGAGGGCGGGCACCGGCCCGCCCCCACCGGACCGGGGCAGGGCCAGGCGTACGGCCAGGGATACGGGCACGGCGGGCCGCACCAGCAGCAGCGGCGGCGCGGCGCGGTGCCGCTGGTCCCCGGCGCGGTGCCGGACGGCAGCCGTGAGACGCACACCAGCATGCGCGTGCCCAGCGCGGACGAGCTGGCGGGGGGCGCACACGGCACCGCCCGCGCCCCGCGCGTCCACGGTGAGCGCCGGGCGGGCTCGGCGCGCCATCCGGCGGTCTCGGGGGCGCTGCGCCGCCGTCGTCTCAAGGTCGCCGCGGCGACGGTGGCGGCGCTGGTCGTCGTGGGCGTCGGCGGATGGCTGGTCGCGGGCGGTGACGACGGTGGCGATGCGCCCAAGGGCGGCGAGCATTCGTCGTCACAGGACGCGGGACAGTGACGCGGGACAGTGATGCGGGACAGGACTCGGGACGGTGACTCCGGGCAGGCCCCCTGTGACGCCCTGAGGGCCCGCTGCCCCGGCCGGGGACCGACGGGCCGGAGATCCTTCTATAGCGGTTAGGCTGGTGCACGTGGCAGTCGTCGATGTATCCGAAGAGCTGAAGTCCCTCTCCTCGACCATGGGGTCGATCGAGGCCGTCCTGGACCTCGACAAGATGCGGGCCGACATCGCCGTGCTCGAGGAGCAGGCGGCGGCCCCGTCCCTGTGGGACGACCCGGAGAACGCGCAGAAGGTCACCAGCAAGCTCTCCTATCTCCAGGGGCACCTGCGCCGGGCCGAGGAACTGCGCGGCCGGATCGACGACCTCGAGGTGCTGTTCGAGCTGGCCGCCGACGAGGGCGACGACGACGCGCGCGCCGAGGCCGAGGCCGAGCTGGACGCCGTGCGCAAGGCCGTCGACGAGATGGAGGTGCGCACCCTCCTGTCCGGCGAGTACGACGCCCGTGAGGCGGTCGTCAACATCCGCGCCGAGGCGGGCGGCGTCGACGCCGCCGACTTCGCCGAGCAGCTCCAGCGGATGTACCTGCGCTGGGCCGAGCGGCACGGCTACAAGACGGAGATCTACGAGACCTCGTACGCGGAGGAGGCCGGCATCAAGTCGACCACCTTCGCCGTGCAGACGCCGTACGCGTACGGCACGCTCTCCGTCGAGCAGGGCACCCACCGCCTGGTGCGCATCTCGCCGTTCGACAACCAGGGCCGCCGTCAGACCTCCTTCGCGGGGGTCGAGGTGCTGCCGGTGGTCGAGCAGACCGACCACATCGAGATCGACGAGTCCGAGCTGCGGGTCGACGTCTACCGTTCGTCGGGCCCCGGCGGGCAGGGCGTCAACACCACCGACTCCGCGGTGCGGTTGACCCACATCCCGACCGGCATCGTGGTCTCCTGTCAGAACGAGCGCTCGCAGATCCAGAACAGGGCGACCGCGATGAACGTCCTCCAGGCGAAGCTGCTCGAGCGCCGCCGTCAGGAGGAGCAGGCCAAGATGGACGCGCTCAAGGGCGACGGCGGAAATTCCTGGGGCAACCAGATGCGTTCGTACGTCCTGCACCCGTACCAGATGGTCAAGGACCTGCGCACCGAGTTCGAGGTCGGCAACCCGCAGGCGGTGCTGGACGGCGAGCTGGACGGTTTCCTCGAAGCGGGGATCCGCTGGCGCAAGCAGCGCGAACAGGGGAGCTGAGCACCGGCCGGGCCCCTTGTGCCCGGTCCGGCGATCGCCAAGTGGTCCCTCAAGGACGTTTTTTGGTCACAGTCCTGTACCCATGCGTCACACAAGCGCCTTCATAGCGGACATCTCGCCCCCTAAGACGCTTGACGGTGCCATGAAAACTGGGAAGGCTGACGCGCGGCATGCGTATGACTGGGGCGCGTGTGAACGGGGACCGGCGGATCGCCTGAACAGGCAGAGCCCGCGGAACTTCTCTCCCTGACGGCCGTGGCCCCGTGCATAGCTGCTCCACTACGAGTACAGCTACTGGGGGTAGCAGGCAGATGACGAAGAAGACGCGGCTGCGCGTCGCGCGCGTAGCGGCCGCCGCGGTAATAGCCGCCGGTGCGTCGCTGACCGCCGCCGGCGCCGCATCGGCCGTGGGGATCGACGTCGGGATCGGCGGCGTCGACGCCTCGGTCAAGGCGGACGAGAAGGGCCTGGACGTCGGCGTCGGCGTCGGCAAGCCCGACCCGACCGATGAGCCGACCGAGATTCCCACCGGTGAGCCGACCGACGAGCCCACCGACGAGCCGACGGACGAGCCGACCGGCCTGCCCACCGGGCTGCCGACGCTCCCGACGGACGAGCCGACCGACGAGCCCACGGGTGAGCCGACGGACGAGCCCACGGACGAGCCGACGGACCAGCCGACCGGCCAGCCCACGGACCAGCCGACCGACGAGCCCTCCGGCCAGCCCAGCTCCTCGCCCAGCCAGGGCGGCGGCACTGGTGGCGGCGACGACTCCACCTGCACCGTGGACCTCGACTCCACGAACTGCGACGACAACACGGACACCGACAGCGTCGGCTCCAAGCCGGTCGAGCAGGGCAAGGCCAAGGAAGAGCTGGCCGAGACCGGTGCCTCCTCCGAGACCACCTTCCTGCTGATCGGTGCCGCGACCATGATCGCGGGTGGCATCGGCTTCCGCGTCGTGCCGCGTCTCGCGAACCGCAACAACAACGTGGCCTGATTCATACGCCGCATCGCACGTCGAGGGGCCCGGAGCGCTGCAGAGCTCCGGGCCCCTCGGGCGTCTGTACCGATCGCGTGATTACGCTGTGTTACGCTGCGGCCGCCATCTCGTGAGCGAGCACGGCCACCGCGATCAGCGCCACCAGGAGCGCTATCAGGGCGGCCGGGGTCAGCCCGCCGAAGAGGCCGTCCTGCTGCTGGAGGCGCTCCCTGCTGGCCCGGCAGACCGGGCAGCGGCCCTCGCTGACCGGGCTCGCGCAGTTGGCGCAGACGAGCCTGTCGTACGTCATGCGCTTTCTCCTCCCGCGCGGCGGTGCCGCAGTAGATATGGGGCCAACGCTCAGGGAAATGGGTTGGTTCCCCTTCCACTGTGCCAGCTTCCGCCCGGTTCGGCGCGCCCCGCACGATTCCGTGCCGCATCCGTACCGGTTCTGTGGCCGTTTCGGCCGGATCGACGGCCGCTTTGTCAACCGTTTGCCCCCAATAGTGCCGTGAATAAACGCACCAAGCCGGATGGGCGCTGCGCGCCCGCGCGCGCTTCGCGTATGGTCACGCTCACCGACGGGAGCCGCTCCGGCTGCGACCCGTACCGCTACCCAGGTCGACCGTGGTGCATCAGTGATCCGATTCGACAACGTATCCAAGACTTACCCCAAGCAGACCCGTCCCGCACTCCGGGATGTCTCGCTCGAGATCGAAAAGGGCGAGTTCGTCTTCCTGGTGGGCTCCTCGGGGTCGGGCAAGTCCACTTTTCTCCGGCTGCTGCTCCGCGAGGAGCGGGCGAGCCACGGCGCGGTCCATGTGCTGGGCAAGGATCTCGCGCGGCTGTCCAACTGGAAGGTGCCGCAGATGCGCCGCCAGCTGGGCACGGTGTTCCAGGATTTCCGGCTGCTCCCCAACAAGACCGTCGGGGAGAACGTCGCCTTCGCGCTCGAGGTGATCGGCAAGCCGCGCGGCGCGATCCGCAAGACCGTGCCCGAGGTGCTCGACCTGGTGGGCCTGGGCGGCAAGGACGACCGGATGCCCGGTGAGCTGTCCGGTGGTGAGCAGCAGCGCGTGGCCATCGCGCGCGCGTTCGTGAACCGTCCGATGCTGCTGATCGCCGACGAGCCGACGGGCAACCTGGACCCGCAGACCTCCGTTGGGATCATGAAGCTGCTGGACCGGATCAACCGGACCGGCACCACGGTCGTCATGGCCACGCACGACCAGCAGATCGTGGACCAGATGCGCAAGCGCGTGATCGAACTTGAGAAGGGCCGTCTCGTTCGCGACCAGTCCCGCGGCGTCTACGGCTACCAGCACTGAAAGGACGCCATGCGCGCCCAGTTCGTCCTGTCGGAGATCGGCGTCGGTCTCCGCCGCAATCTCACGATGACCTTCGCGGTGATCGTCTCCGTAGCCCTCTCCCTCGCCCTGTTCGGCGGATCCCTGCTGATGAGCCAGCAGGTGAGCACGATGAAGGGCTATTGGTACGACAAGGTCAACGTCTCGATCTTCCTCTGCAACAAGAACGACAAGGAGTCCTCGGCCAACTGCGCGAAGGGCGCGGCCACCGAGGTCCAGAAAAAGGAGATCCGCTCCGAACTGAACCAGATGAACATCGTCGATTCGGTTCAGTTCGAGACCAGTGAGCAGGCGTACAAGCACTACAAGGAGCAGTTCGGCGATTCACCGCTCGCCGATTCGCTGACCCCGGACCAGATGCAGGAGTCCTTCCGCATCAAGCTGAAGGACCCGACCCGGTACGACGTCATCTCCACCGCCTTCGCCGCCCGGCCCGGGGTGCAGGAGGTCCAGGACCAAAAGGCCCTGGTCGACGATCTCTTCAATCTGCTCAACGGCATGAACTACGCGGCGCTCGGCGTGATGACGCTGATGCTGGTGGTCGCGTTGATGCTGATCGTCAACACGGTGCGGGTGTCGGCGTTCAGCCGACGCCGGGAGACCGGGATCATGCGGCTCGTCGGTGCGTCAAGCTTCTACATCCAGATGCCGTTCATCATGGAGGCCGCCATCGCGGGGCTGATGGGCGCGGGCTTCGCCTGCGTACTCCTCGTCAGCGGCCAGTACTTCCTGGTCAACAACTGGCTCGCGGGCAAGATCGACGTGATCAACTTCATCGGATGGGACGCGGTGCTGGCCAAGTTGCCGCTCGTACTGGCGATCGGGCTGCTCATGCCCGCCCTCGCGGCCTTCTTCGCGCTCCGCAAGTACCTCAAGGTGTGACATTCGCCTGGGGCGCCGTACCTCACAACGAGCCGTACGGCGCCCGGGCTTGCCCTACACTCACCGGCATGTCGGGCCCGTGTTTGTTCGTCCATCCCCGCCGCATTCGCCACGGGGCCGCCCTGACATTGGTCTTCGTGAGCGTGCTCGCCACCGGCGCCGCCACCGGTTCGTGGGGGGCCGAAGGCCCCGCCCGGGCCGCCGACCGGGGCTCGTCGACCGCGCGGATACCGATCCGCCCGGTCGCCGCAGGATCCGTCGGGACCGACGAGGTCGAGGCGGCCGCGGCCAAGGCCGAGGAGGACGGGAAGTCCGGTTCGCAGGCCGCCCGTGACGTGGTGAGCCGCAGTGGCGACCGATGGGGCGCGGTCTACAGCGCCCGTGAGTACGAAGGATTCCGCCAGCACCTCGACGGCGCCTACGTCGGCATCGGGGTCTCCGCGCGGGTCGGAACCGGCGGCCGGATCGAAGTGGACCACGTCCAGTCCGGCAGCCCCGCCGACCGCGCCGGGCTCCGGGCCGGCGACCGGCTGCTGTCCGTCGACGACATGAAGGCCACCGGCCGCCCCGTCACCGAGGTCGTCTCCCGGCTGCGCGGACACACCGGCCGCTCGGCGGGCACCCCGGTGACACTCGGCCTGGAGCGCGACGGCCACCGGTGGCGGCAGTCCCTGCACCGGGCGCGGCTGGCCACCGAGCCGGTCACCGTCGACCGCGTCGGCGACCGGAGGCCGGGCGCCGTCCGCATCAAGGTCGACTCCTTCACCAAGGGCTCGGGCGAGGAGGTGCGCCGCGCGGTGCGGGACGTCCCCCCGGGCGACGGCATCCTCCTCGATCTGCGCGGCAACTCCGGCGGCCTGGTCACCGAGGCCGTCACCGCCGCCTCCTCCTTCCTCGACGGCGGCCTGGTCGCCACGTACGACGTACGGGGCGAGCAGCGCGTCCTGGACGCCCGCTCCGGCGGCGACACCCGCACCCCGCTGGTCGTCCTCGTCGACGGCGGCACCATGAGCGCCGCCGAACTGCTCACCGGCGCCCTCCAGGACCGCGGCCGCGCCATCGTCGTCGGCTCCCGCACCTTCGGCAAGGGCTCGGTGCAGATGCCCAGCACGCTCTCCGACGGCTCGGTCGCCGAGCTGACCGTCGGCCACTACCGCACCCCGGCCGGCCGCACCGTCGACGGGCAGGGCATCACCCCCGACCTCACGGTCCACGGCGACGACGGGCCGAGCGCCGAGGCACGCGCCCGGACAGTATTGAGTGGCCTCGGGGGCGGGGCTTAGTGCGAGAATGACCTCGCTATGGCTAAAGAGACGGGTCGCAAACTGATCGCGCAGAACAAGAAGGCGCGGCACGACTACCACATCCTCGACACCTACGAGTGCGGTCTGGTGCTGACCGGGACCGAGGTGAAGTCGCTGCGCCAGGGGCGCGCCTCGCTCGCCGACGGCTTCGCGCAGCTCGACAACGGCGAGGCGTGGCTGCACAACGTCCACATCCCCGAGTACAGCCAGGGGACGTGGACCAATCACTCGGCGCGCCGCCGCCGCAAGCTGCTGCTGCACCGGGCCGAGATCGACAAGCTGCTCCACAAGACCCAGGAGACCGGCCACACCATCGTGCCGCTGTCCCTGTACTTCAAGGACGGCCGCGCCAAGGTCGAGGTCGCGCTCGCCAAGGGCAAGAAGGACTACGACAAGCGCCAGACCCTCCGCGAGAAGCAGGACCGCCGCGAGGCCGAACGGGCGATCTCGGCGGCCCGCCGCCGCGAGCGCGGCCGAGTCTGACCTCGGACCTCGCCCGGCGGGAATGATGTGGCCCCGTAGCGCGTTGTTCACCTATGATGGCGATGCGCCCCACGCGGGGCGTGGCACCACCCTTGAAAAATCAACATGGGGATGATCGGTTTCGACAGCGGCTGTCGAAGCAGGGGAAGCGAGCCGAGGAAGCGGCAATGATCTCGTAAACCATATGTCGCAACCAATAATCGCCAACACCAAGCGCGATTCCTTCGCCCTCGCTGCCTAAGTAGCGACTTTGCGAAGTGTCAGCCCGGGGCTGTTCCCGACCCGGATCCTGGCATCGACTAGGGAACTAAACCACTAGACCCGGTCACGGGGTGTAGTGGGAAATCAAACAGTGACTGAGCCCGTCGGAGACTTGTCCGCGTGATCTCCGGGGCCGAGAAAATCACAGCGGACTGCGCTCGGAGAAGCCCTGATTCCGCACCGTTGGACGCGGGTTCGATTCCCGCCATCTCCACTCATCCCATGTACGACGAAGGCCCCGCCACCCGGCGGGGCCTTCGTCGTGTCGTACGTCACCGAAGAGAGAAGGCGGCCGCGTATCCGGTGCACGCTTCGGCCGTGGCCCACAGACAGGCCGCGGTGACGCTGTACGGGGCGATGCGGTGGTAGGGCAGGCGCGTGGCGCCCGCGAAATGGGGGGCCAGCGTGCGGACCACGGGAAGAAACCGGGCCAGGAAGATGGCCCGGCCGCCGTGGCGCGTCATCAGTGTCTCGGCGCGCCGCCAGGCCGCGCCGGGGATACGACGCCCTGCCCGACCCGCCCGTAACCGATCGCCCAGGAGCCTGCCGGTGCGGTGGGCGAGGAAGTCACCCGCGACGACAGCGCCGGCCGCGGCCGCAATGACGACGGTCAGGCTGACGTGGCCGGTGCGAGCCAGCGCTCCGGCGGTCAGCAGCAGCGTGAGCGTGGGGATGAAGGCACCGGCCAGAAGAATCGACTCGGCCAGGACGGCCACGGCCACCACCGCGTAGGCCGAGGCGGGCGGAAGGCAGCCGAGGGCGTCGGACAGCGCGTTCACCGGTCGGCCATGTCCCGGGGGCGCTCCTGGTCGCTGGGCGCGGGGAGGGGGCGTCGCAGGTGCCAGACGTGGGCCGGGGGCAGGTTGGCCCACACGGTCCGGCGGCCGGTGGCGTAGCTGCGCTGGTAGTCGGCCATGACCTCGTTCACCGCCGCGTGCCTGAGCGCTTCGGCCCGTGACGCGGTCAGGGCACGGGCGGTGCGGGTGCCGACGTACGCGAAGTAGGTCAGGATGCCGCCGGGGCGCAGCATCTCCAGGTACCGGGCCATGATGCGATCGACCTGCCCGGGGGCGAAGTTGGTCAGCGGGAGGCCGGAGACGATCACGTCGTAGCGCTGGTCGGTGCCGAGGTGCTCGACGTACGCCTGGTGCACGGTCACCTGCCGGTGCGCGTCCGCCAGGTGGGGGTGGTTAGCGACGAGGTGGCGCAGCCGGGCGGCGAAGCGCGGGTTGGCCTCGACGATGTCCAGACGGCTGCCCCGGGCCAGCCGGGGTATCAGGGTGCGGGTGACGGCGCCGGTTCCGGCGCCCGCTTCCAGGACAGCCGGAGGGCGGGGCGTCCGGGCCCGCAGAGGATCGGTCAGGGCGCGGGCGAGGGCCTTGCCGCTGGGGGCGACCGCGCCGGTGGTCCGCGGGTAGCGGGCCGCTTCGAGGAGGAACATCCAGCCCTCGGCGCGGCGCTGCGCCAGGACACGGTCGTGGGAGGTGGTCCAGTCGTTCATGGATGCGACGCTAGAAACCCGCGGCCCGGAGCGGATCCGTCGTGGTGCGACGGCCTCTGCCTACGAAAGTAGGGGGTCGGCGTGGTAGATCGTCGGACAGGGGTGCCCGGCGGCCTGCCTAGGATTGCCTGGATGAGCTGGCGAGAGGGTCCGGGGCGGGCCGTGTACGGACGGGCCGGGCTGGTGGTGCTGCTGGGCTCGATCGCCGTGCAGAACGCGGCGTCGGTGAGCGAGGGCCGCTATCTGGCCCCCGCGCCCATGGCCGCCCTGCTGTGCGGGGCGGCCCTGCTCGTGCCCCGGTTTCCCTGGCAGGTCGCTCCGCTCCTGGTCACCGCGGCGACCTCGTGGTGGGGGTGGCCCGTACTGCCGCTGTTGCTGGTCGTCTTGTTCGACCTGGCCGCGCACCGCCGCGCACGGGTGGCGGTGGCCTGTATCGCCACCGCGCTGGGCGCCAACCTGATCACTCGACCGGCGACCTCGCTGTGGACGCCGCAGCAGTACGGATCCGTCGTGTTCCTGCTGCTGGTCGTGGTCGGTGGTCTGTGGCTGGGCAACCGGCGGCGGCTGGTCGCCGCGCTGGCCACCCAGGTCGAGCACCTGCGGGTCGAGTCGCGGCTGCGGGAGGACGCGGCCCGTGCCGCGGAGCGGTCCCGTATCGCCGCGGAGATGCACGACGTGCTGGCCCACCGCCTCAGCCTGATCGCCCTGCACACCGGCGTCCTGGCCACCAAGGGAGACACCCTGCCCGCGCCGGTGGCGATGCGCCTGGGCCTGCTGCGGACGACGTCCACGGAGGCCCTGGCCGACCTGCGGGAGGTGCTCGGCGCCCTGCGCGACCCCGGCTCCGCTCCGGCGGGTTCCGGGCTCGCACCCGTGTTGCGGGATGTGCGGGAGCTGGTCGACGAGGCCCGTGCCGCCGGGCAGCGCATCGAGCTGACGGCCGACGGCCTTCCCGAACGGGCTCCCACCACGCATCGCCTGGCCGTGTACCGCATCGTCCAGGAGGCGCTGACCAACGCCCGTAAGCACGCCGACGGCGCCGAGGTGGCCGTACGCGTCGACTACCAGCCGTCCGCCACCCTGGTCGAGGCCACCAACTCCCCTGGCGCCGCGCGCACGGACACGGTCGGCGGCGGCTACGGGCTCGTCGGTCTGCGCGAACGTGTCACCGCTCTCGGCGGTCGGCTGGATGCCGGTCCAACCGGGGCCGGGGCCTGGCGGCTGGCCGCTCGCATCCCCCACCCGACAGGCACCGAACCCCCGGCAGGCACCGAACCCCCGGCAGGCACCGAACAGAACGGCACCCGCACATGATCCGCGCCATGATCGTCGACGATGACGCCCTGGTCCGTCTGGGCCTGGCCGACCTTCTCGAAGGCGACCAGGGCATCGAGGTCGCCGCTCAGGCCGCCGACGGACTCCAGGCCATCGAGTACGCCACCGCACACCGCATCGACGTCGCCCTCGTCGATGTGCGCATGCCCCGCATGGACGGGATCACCGCCACGGCCCGGCTGAGGACTCTCCCCCACCCCCCGAAGGTGATCACACTGACCACCTTCGACCTCGACGAGTACGTCTACAACGCCCTCGCCGCCGGAGCCGACGGGTTCCTGCTCAAGGACACCGACCCGGCCGAAATCCTCCGCGCCGTCCACCTGGTGGCGGCCGGCTCGGCCATGCTCCACCCCGCCGCGGCCCGCCACCTCATCGACCGCTACCACGCCACCACCCAGCCGGATGCCACCGCGGCCCGGGCCCGCCTGGACAGGCTCACTCCCCGCGAACGGGACGTGCTGACCTTGCTCGCCCGAGGCGACACCAACGCGGATATCGCCGCCTGCCTCGCCATGCGGGAAAGCACCGTCAAGGCTCACGTCAGCCGCATCCTGGCCGCGCTGGAAGTCACCAACCGCGTCCAGGCCGCCCTCCTCGCCCGCGACGCGGGGCTCACCACCTGACCCGCCTCAGGCGAGGCGGTGTTCCCAGCGCAGCGCGGGCCTGTCACCGATCCAGTACGTGTGGGAGCTGGGGGTGACGCGGAGCCGCACGGTGCCGATGTCCGGGCGCCCGCCGCCCTGCCAGGCGATGAGCGCCTGCTCGATGTCGTCCCAAAGCGCCACCGGCCCGCCCTGCCGGACGGTCCAGCCGTGGCCGTTCTCGGCGAACGCGGCGAAGGATTCGCGGTCGGCGTCGAAGAGGTAGAGCTGCGGGGAGCCATCGCCGAGCACGGCGCGTACGCACTGGGCTGCTCCGGGTGCGGCGAGCTGGGCGAGGAAGGCGGGCATCCACTCCTCCAGCAGCGTCGGTGGCACCTTCGCCTCGCGCTCGCTGTCGGCATAGGCGGTACGCGCCGCCAGGTCCCCTGCGAGCGGTGCGGCGGTCTGAGAGCGGGCCTGCATGAACGACGACTGCCCGACGATCCGCCCCTCGGCCGTCCCGTCGTCGCTCACCGTGACCTTGGCGAGGCCGGTGCCGTACGCCCAGGAGCCGGGGGCGACGGTCGTGAGGATGATGCCGCCCGGCTTGGTCTGGCGTACCCAGGTGTGGGGGATGCGGCGTACCGCGCACGTGGCGATGACCCGGTCGTAGGGGGCGCGCCGGGGGTGGCCGAGGAGCCCGTCGCCGGTCACGGTCCATGTGGAGTATCCGGCGGCTTCCAGGGCGGCATCGGCACGGGTGGCCACGCCCGGGTCCACTTCGACCGTGGTGACGTTGTCCTCTCCGAGCCGGTGGCACATCAGGGCGGTGGAGTAGCCGGTACCGGTGCCGATCTCCAGCGCGGTGTGACCGTCCTCGACGTCCAGGGCCTCGAGCATGCCGACGACCGTCACGGGCGTGGTGGACGATGATGTGGGCACGCCGGGGACGGGTTCGGCGGTCTTGGCCACTCCGCGTCGGCCGTGTCCCGGATCGAGTCCGGGCGCATGCGGCTCGACTACTCCGCGCTGGCGCGGTTCGCAGCATTCTTGAACCTCCCACTCGACCGGCTCACCGCGACTCCTGTGCCGGACGTACCCGCGGTCGATACGGTGGAGCGTCCATCGGGCGAGGAGGATGCGGTGCGTCGTAGGAATCTGCTCACCGGTGGGTTGGCGGCCGGAGCGACGGTCGTTGTCGGTGTCGCCCCAGCGGGTGCCGCGTCCGGCCCCTTCGATCCGGCGGCAGCCCTTGAGGACGCTCTCTTCCGGCTCCCCTCCGCCGCCCCGGTTCCGCTGGTCCGCCTTGTCCAGCAGATGGCGGCCGCGCGATCGGAATTCTGTGCCGCTCGCTACACCTCGCTCGGCCGCGCGCTCCCGGGCCTGCTTTGCCGCGGCCTCGGCGACGCGGGACGCGTCGAGCGGGCGGGCGCGGGAGCAGGCGAGCATGGCGCTCGCGCGGGCATACGTGCTGGCGGCCGAATTGGCGCTCAAGCAGCACAACGACGCGGCCTGGGTGGCTGCCGACCGTGCGCTGACCGCGGCCCGGGCCAGTGGCCACCCGGTTCCGATCGGTGAGTCCTCTCGGGTGCTCGCGATCACCATGCGCGGTCGGGGCGTAGCCCGGCTGCGGTGCGGCTGCTCACCCGGGAGGCGGCCGATTTGGATGTCGGTCAGTCCCCGACCGGGGCTGTGCGTACGACGTTGATGTTGACGGCCGCGTACACAGCGGCCACCACCAGGGACCGCGCCACGGCGCTGGGTCTGCTGGACGAGGCCCAGGAGGAGGCCGCGCGGCGCCCGGAGGTACCGGGGCTGTTCACCGTGGACGCCAGCCGGACGCAGGTGGACGTGTACCGGATCGGCGTGCTCAACGCACTCGGCACGCCGGACGAGGGTGTGCAGGTCGCCGCAAGGCTGAACGTCGACCGCATGCCGACGGCGGAGCGCCGCGCCCGCGCCTGGACGGATACGGCCCGCATGTGGCACGCCCTCGGTGACCAGCCGCAGACCTTCGCGGCGCTCCGCCGGGTGGAGCAGGAGGCGCCGCAGGAAGTGCGGCGGCCTGCACTGCGGGCTCTGACGGCGGACCTGTTGTACACGTCCGCCCGCGTGCCGGGCGTGCGGGAATTCGCGGCCCGGACCGGGGCCCTGTGACCCTCGTCCGGATCTGCGACGTGGAGTCCGTGTGGGACGACCTGATGGGCATCTACGAGGAGTGCTGGGCGCACAAGATCCACCTGCCGCACTACGCCCCGGCGGCGTTCGGGGAGCGGCTGCACCGGCGGCTTCGACGGTGGCGGTGAAGGAGATGATGGTCCGTCCGCCGTGGCGCAGGCAGGGGATCGCCCGCAGGCTGCATGACGCCCTCCTGGCAGGGCGGGCCGACACGCAGGTGTCCTTGATGGTGAACCCCCTCAACCAGGACGGGAGGGTGCAGGCCCTCTACACGGCGTGGGGATACCGGGCGGTGGGCACCGCGCAGTCCTCGCCGGAGGCGCCGGTCCTGACGGTGATGGTTCTCAACTGATGTCGAGGACGGCCTTGCCGTGGAGGCGGCGTTCGAGGAGGGCGGTCACGGCTTCCTCCGCCCGGTCCCAGCTGCCGCGCCAGGAGATCTGCGCGTCCAGGTCGCCAGCGGTGAGGCGGGTGGCGAGCCAGGTGAGGTCCGGGCCGAGGTCGGGGCGTTCCAGGAGGAAGAACGTGACGATCGAGCGGTCGTGGCGGCCCGCGTCCCCGTAGAGGGCGCCGAAGGGGAACGTCTCGGGCTGGCCCGTGACATGACCGACGGAGACGAGGGTGCCGTGGGCGGCGAGGGTGTCGTACGCCGCCACGAGCTGGGGGCCGCCTACGAGGTCCACCACGCCGTGCACCGGTTCAGCGACCTCGTCCGGTCTCGCGATCACCTCGTGGGCGCCCAGGGCGCGTAGGGCGTCGCCGTGGGTGTCCGGGGCGCTGGTGGAGGCGATGACGTGGGCGCCGCCGAGGCGGGCGAGTTGGACGGCGTACCGGCCGACGCCGCCGGTGGCGCCCGTGATCAGGATGCGACGGCCGAGGGTGCCGCCGATGCGGCGCAGGGCGCGCAGCGCGCTGCCGCCCGCGACCGGGAGGGTGCTCAGGGCGGCGGGGTCGGCGCCCGCGGGCGGGATGCCGATCAGGCCGGTGTGCACGGCGCGCAGCTCCGCCCAGCCGCCCGCCTCGCCGAAGGTGACGACGGGGGTTCCGGCGGCGGGCCCGGAGCCGTCGGCGGCGGCGCGCTCGATCACCCCGGCGGCGTCCCAGCCGAGCACCGTGCCGTCGGGGGCCTCGGTGCGGTGGGCAGTCTCGCCGTAGTTGAGGGAGGTGGCGGTCACCCGGACGAGGGCCTCGTGCGGGGCGGGCTCGGGGTCGGCGGTCTCGCCGAGGCGGAGACCGGAGGGGGCGGAGCTGTCGACGAGCAGGGCGCGCATGGGGTGTTGACCTTTCCGGCGGGGGTGAGGACTTAGTTATGCCACTGAGTGGCATAAGCGTGCAAGTGGCATTCGCGTTCGCGTTACACTCGGCGTCGTGACTGCCGCCCCCACCCCGTCGCTGCGCGAACGCAAGAAGCGGCGCACCCGTCAGGCGCTGATCGACACCGCGCTGGAGCTGTTCACCGAGCGCGGCTTCGACGGCGTCACGCTGGATGAGCTGTGCGAGGCGGTGGAGGTCTCCAAGCGCACCTTCTTCCGCACCTTCACCAGCAAGGAAGACGTCGCGATGGCCCCCGAACAGGACCTCTGGCGGGCCTTCCTGGAGGAGCTGGAGACCGTCCGCCCGGGCCCACCGACGCTGGTGGAGCTGGGGCGGGACGCGCTGCTGGCCGCGCTGGACCGTATGGACGACGAGGGCTGGGCCCGCCGGGTCCTGCTCAGCCGCCGACTGGCCGAGCGGACGCCCTCGATGGCGGCGCACGGATTTCAGTTCTGCGAGGCCACGACCCAGGGGGCGCTGGAGATCCTGCACCGCAGGTTCGGGGTCGGGGGCGGGGACGACGTACGGCCCCGGTTGGCCGTGGACATGCTGATCGCGGCGCACCACTGCGCCGTCGCGGGCTGGGTGGCCCAGGCAGACAGTGCCGCGCCCCCGGCCACGCGGGACCTGGCCGCCCGCCTCCGCGAGGCCGTCGCCGCCCTGCCGGGCAGCCTCACGATGTCCGTCGAGGGCTGACCGGTGCGCGCGTGGACCCTGCCGGTGCTGCTGGTGCTCTGCGGCTCCGCGATCGCGATCGGGCTGATATCCAGAGGAAGCCCCGGTGCGGCCGCCGCAATCCTGCTGGTGTTCGTGCTGCTCGCGGGCGTCAACTCGGCTCTCGTCTTTCCGCGGTCGATCGGCGCGCTGGAGGCGCAGCGCCGCAGCGCGGCCGACGGTCGGCCCGTCGTCTACTGGCGGCCGGGCTGCAAGTACTGCCTCCGGCTGCGCACCCGGCTGGGCCGTAGCGCCCGCCGGGCGCATTGGGTCGACATCTGGCGCGACCCGGCCGGAGCGGCGGTGGTGAGGGCGGCCAACGACGGCAACGAGACCGTGCCGACCGTCGTCGTGGCGGGCCGACCGCACACCAACCCCGACCCTGAATGGGTACGCGAACAGCTCCCCGGCGCGGTCTGACGGCGGGCGTCAGCTGAAGGCGATCACCAGGCCGAAGCCGAGGAAGAGCGTGCCGCCCAGGGCCAGGCCCGCCATCGGGCCGACTATGTGGCGCCGCATCCATACCCGGGCCTTCTGCGACTCGCCCGGGAGGTACATCACGTCCACCCTCCGGCCGGTCGCCAGCCCCAGGCCGACGCCCTGGATCGCGGTCGCGAACTCCACCTCGTAGTCCTGATGGTCGTGGAACCGGATGATTGGCGTCTGGAGCGCATTCCGGTTCCGGTCCTGGCGGTTGACGACGTTGGCGACCACCAGCCCCTCCGTACGGACCCCCTCGCGACGCAGCCGTCGCACCAGCCGGGCGTCGCGCAGGGCGCTTGCATAGAGGAGTAGGCCGACCGCCACGCACAGCAGTTCGGCAAGGGGCTCGCCCATCGGTGGTTCGCCTCTCGTCGTGTGTGATCTCCCCCGTCCGACATAGGGGACGCGGTGATCCGGAACTTCGGTTGCCGCCTCCCGGGCGCTCTGTCGCGAAGCGACGGGGTGCGGGATCCTGCCGTGGCATGAAGAGACCCATGAACCGCCGTGCGCGCGCCTGGGCCTGGCCCCTCGTCATCGGGCTGGTCGCCACCCTCACCTGGAGTTCACCGGCCGGGGCCGATGCCTCCCGGGCCGGGTTCGGCGAGGCCGTCGACCGCATTCTCGACGACCCCCTGCTGAGGGGCGGGGCGGCCGGGGTGGTGGTGGCCGACGCCGACTCCGGCGCCGTGCTGTACCGGCACCGGGCCGACGACCGGCTGATGCCCGCCTCCAACACCAAGCTGTTCACCTCGGCCGCCGCCATGGGGCTGCTGGGGCCCGACCACACCTTCCGGACCGATGTCCTGGGCGACGGCACCCGCCACGGGCGCACCCTGCGGGGTGATCTGTATCTGCGCGGCACCGGTGATCCCACCCTGCTGGCCGCGGACTACGACCGTCTGGCGAAGGACGTCGCCGACGCGGGGATCACCCGGGTCACCGGGCGGCTGATCGCCGACGACACCCGGTTCGACGCGCAGCGCGCGGGCCGCTCGTGGGCCGCGGACGACGAGTCGTCGTACTACGCGGCGCAGATCTCCCCGCTCACCGTCGCCCCCGACACCGACTACGACGCGGGCAGCGTCATCGTCGAGGTCGCGCCGGGCGCGGCGGCGGGGGAGCGGCCCAAGGTCACGGTCACGCCCAAGACCCGGTACGTCCGCATCGACAACCGGGCGACCACCGGGAGCGGCGGTCTCACCGTCGAGCGCGGGCACGGCACCAACACCATCACCGTCAGCGGTGCCATCGCGGCCGGGGCACAAACCGCCAAGGAATGGGTCAGTGTTTGGGAGCCCACCGGGTACGCCGCCGCCGTGTTCGCCGACGCGTTGAAGAGGCAGGGGGTGCGGGTTGCTGGGGCCACTCGGCTTGGGGAGGGCACACCGGCGGATGCGCGCACTATCGCTTCGCATCGGTCCATGGCGCTCAAGAAGCTGCTGATCCCGTTCATGAAGCTGTCCAACAACATCCACGCCGAGGTGCTCACCAAGGCCATCGGCTACGAGACGGCGGGCCGGGGCACCTGGAGCGCGGGGCTGGCCGCCATCGCTGACTGGCTGAAGAAGCAGGGAGTGGACACCGGAGCGGTGCGCCAGGTCGACGGCTCCGGGCTGTCCCGGATGGACAACATCGCGGCCGGGCAGTTCACCGAGCTGCTGCTGGCGGTCCGTCAGCAGCCCTGGTACGCGGAGTGGTACGCGTCGCTGCCGGTGGCCTGCGCCCCGGACCGCTTCGTCGGCGGCACGCTGCGCTCGCGCATGTGCGGCACCCCGGCCGCGGGCAACGCGCGCGGCAAGACCGGCTCCCTGACCGGCGCCTCCGGGCTCTCCGGGTACGTCACGGACGCGGACGGCCGGGAACTGGTCTACAGCATCGTCCTCAACAACTACCTCGCCCCGTCGGTGAAGAGCCTGGAGGACGCGATCGTGGTGACGCTCGCGACGTCCGGCGAGGGCCGCACCGAGGGGGTGCGGCCCCGGACTGTACGGGGCGGGCAGTCAGCGGATCTTGAGTGCTCCTGGGTCAAGCCTCGTCGTTGCTGAGCGGCAGCGTCAGGGCGGCCGTCCCCGCCTCCGCGTCGGCGGACGGCCCGCCCACCACCTCCACCCGCCAGGGCGCCGGGGCCCGGCCGGCGGCCTCGGCGTGCAGCGTGTCCCCGTCCCGTACGACGGTGAACGCGACGGCCGTCGAGCCGTCCGGGGCGGGGACCCGCACGGTGACCCCGGTGCCGGGCAGGGCGGAGGGTTCGTACACCCGCAGCGTGATGCCGTCCGCCCAGTCGGCGTCCGGCCGGTCGTACGCCGCGCCGAACGGGATCACCGCGCCCGGCCGGGCCAGCAGCGGCACGCTGAGGAAGCCGTGCCGCTCGTGTACCCAGCGCGGGCCGCGCACGGTCCGGCCGCTGAGCACGTGCGTCCACATCCCGTCCGGGACGTAGTACGCGACCTCGCCCTCGTCGTCGAAGACCGGCGCGACCAGCAGATCGCCGCCGAGCATGTACTGCCGCTCCAGGCCCGCGCACCCCGGGTCGCCGGGGAATTCGAGGACCATGGCGCGCATCATCGGCACGCCCTCGCCGTGCGCCTGCCGCGCCGCCTCGTACAGGTACGGCATCAGCCGCAGCTTCAGCCGGGTGAAGAAGCGCAGCACAGCGACCGACTCCTCGTCGAAGTGCCAGGGCACTCGGTAGGAGGACGAGCCGTGCAGCCTGCTGTGCGAGGACAGCAGCCCGAAGGCGATCCAGCGCTTGAAGAGCGCGGGGTCGGGGGTGCCCTCGAAGCCGCCGATGTCATGGCTCCAGAAGCCGAAGCCGGACAGCCCGAGGGAGAGCCCGCCGCGCAGCGATTCGGCCATCGCCTCGTACGTGGACTCGCAGTCGCCGCCCCAGTGCACCGGGAACTGCTGGCCGCCCGCGGTCGCGGAGCGCGCGAAGACGACAGCCTCGCGCTCACCCCGGCTCTCGCGCAGCGCCTCGAAGACGGTGCGGTTGTAGAGGTGGGTGTAGTAGTTGTGCATCCGCTCGGGGTCGGAGCCGTCCGCGTACACCACGTCCAGCGGGACCCGCTCGCCGAAGTCGGTCTTGAAGCAGTCCACGCCCATGTCGAGCAGCGCGGTCAGCTTCTCCGCGTACCAGGCGCGCGCGGCGGGGCTGGTGAAGTCGACCAGGGCCATGCCGGGCTGCCACAGGTCCCACTGCCACACCGAGCCGTCCGGCCGTTTCAGCAGATGACCGGCCGCCTTGCCCTCGGCGAAGAGCGGGGAGCGCTGCGCGATGTACGGGTTGATCCACACGCAGACGCGCAGGCCCTTCTCGCGCAGCCGCCGCAGCATGCCCGCCGGATCGGGGAAGACGCGCGGGTCCCAGGTGAAGTCGCACCAGTGGTGCTCGCGCATCCAGAAGCAGTCGAAGTGGAAGACGGACAGCGGCAGTTCGCGCTGCGCCATGCCGTCGACGAAGCCGGTGACCGTCTCCTCGTCGTAGGAGGTGGTGAAGGAGGTGGACAGCCACAGCCCGAAGGACCAGGCGGGCGGCAGCGCGGGGCGGCCGGTGAGGGCGGTGTAGGTGCGCAGGATGTCCTTCGGGGTGGGCCCGTGGATGACGTAGTACGTCAGCTCCTGGCACTCGGCGCTGAACTGGACGCGGGAGACCGCCTCCGAGCCGACCTCGAAGGAGACCTCGCCGGGGTGGTCGACGAAGACGCCGTAGCCCGCGTCGGTGAGGTAGAAGGGGACGTTCTTGTAGGCCTGTTCGGTGGCGGTGCCGCCGTCGGCGTTCCAGATGTCGACGGTCTGGCCGTTCTTCACCAGCGGGCCGAAGCGCTCGCCGAGGCCGTACGCGGAGGTGCCGACGCGTAAGGCCAGCCGCTCGCGCAGGTAGTGGTGGCCGTCGGCGGTCTCCATGATGCCCGCGTCCTTGGGCCCGCTGCCGGTGAGCATGCGGCCGTCCGCCTCGAAGGCGACGCGCCAGGGGCCCGTGCGCGCGATGCGTACGGTGAGGGCGCCGGAGGTGAGCCGGGCCTCGTCCTCGTCGCAGGCCACCTCCCCGTACGAGCCGCCGGCCAGCTCGAACGACGGGCCCCGGTCCGCTCCGCCCGCGAAGTGGGTGAGCCGGACCCCGATCACGCCGGGCAGCGGCGCGGTGCAGGTCAGGGTGAGGACCGGGCCCTTGAGGAGGTCGCCGCGGTGGCGGACGGGATGGGTCGGGGCGTGCACGGTGAGGTGCCCCGGGCCGGTTTCCACGTCGAGGACCCCGGTGGGGTGGGCGGCGCTGACGCCCTCACGCAGCAGCCAGTAGCCGTCGCTGAACTTCATGCGGGGCCCTCCTCGTTGTGTGCGTCATTTGACCGCGCCCGCGGCGATGCCGCGGGTCAGGGTCCGCTGGAAGATCAGGAAGAAGATGACCGCGGGGACCACGCCGAGCAGGGCGGCCGCGTTGGTCATGGTGGCGTCCATCAGCCGCTGGCCCTGGAGGACGCCGAGGGCGACCGACACCGTCTGGTTGTCGTTGGAGATCAGCATCACCAGCGGCAGCAGGAACTCGTTCCAGGTCCAGATGAAGAAGAACACCAGCAGCACCCCGATGGTGGGGCGGCTGACCGGCACCACCACCCGCCACAGCACCTGCCACTTGTTCGCGCCGTCGATCCGGGCCGCCTCGACGATCTCCCGGGGGAAGGCGCCGAGGACGGAGGAGAGCAGATAGGTGCCGAACGCGGCCTGGATGACGATGAAGACGAGGATCACGCTCAGCCGGGTGTCGTACAGCCCCGCCTCCTTCGACAGGTAGTAGACGGGGTAGACCAGCGCCTCCTGCGGCAGCATGTTGGCCAGCACGAAGAAGGCCAGCACCCAGGGGCGGCCCTTCACCCGGCCGATGCCGATGGCGTACGCGTTGAGGACGGACAGCACGGCGGCGCCGATCGCGACCGATCCCGAGATCAGTACGGAGTTGATCAGCTTCTGCCCGAAGTCGACCCGTTCCCAGAAGTCCGCGATCCCGTCCAGATAGAGCCCCTCCGGCAGGCTCAGCGGCCCGTTCGCGGAGTACTCGGCGGGCGACTTGACCGCGTTGAGGGCGACCACCAGGAACGGCAGCACCATGAGGACGGCCGCCACGATCAGCGCGGCCAGCACCGGATATCGCCTGAGGGCCCTCACCGCTCCTGGTCCTCCGCCCTCGTCTGGAGGCGCAGGGCGACCAGGGCCAGCGCCAGGATGATCACGGTGAGCACGGTCGAGACGGCGGAACCGTAGCCGACCTGCGTCTTCTCGAAGAACGACTGGAAGGAGAAGTACGAGGGGACATTGGTCGCTCCGCCCGGGCCGCCCTTGGTGAGCACGTACACCGCGCCGAACACCTTGAGCGCGGCGATCGTGCACCACAGCAATACGACGGAGATCTCCGGGCGGATCTGCGGCAGCGTGACGTGCCAGAACCGCCGCCACCACGAGGCGCCGTCCAGCTCGGCCGCCTCGTACAGGGACGGGTCGACGCGCTGGAGCCCCGCCATGAACACCACCAGCGGAAAGCCCAGCTGGACCCATACCATCACGCCCATCACGATGTACAGCGCGAGGTCCGGGTCGCCCAGCCAGTCGTGGCGCAGCGAGCCGAGGCCCACCGCCTTCAGCAGATCGTTGAGGGCGCCGTCCTCGGGGGCCAGGATCCAGCTCCAGACGATGCCCGCCACCGCGATCGGCAGCACCTGCGGGAGGTAGAAGCAGGCGCGCAGCACGCTCGCGGTGCGGGAGCCGAAGTGCTTGCCGACGAAGTCGAACAGCGCGGCGGCCAGCACCAGACCGAGCGCGGTCGGGATCGCCGCCATCGCCACCACCATGGCGAGGCTGTGCCGGAAGGACTCCCAGAAGGCGTCGTCGTCCAGCAGCGTCCGGTAGTTGTCCAGCCCGGCCCACTCCGGGGTGCCGACGCCCTGCCAGTGGGTGAAGCTGATCCCGGTGTTCATCAGGAACGGGACGACGATGACGGCGAGGAACGCCAGCGCGCCGGGGATCAGGAAGAGCGTGTACGGGTACTCGCGCTGCCTGCTCATCCCTTCGGCGCGCCCGCCTCGTACGCCTTCTCCAGCGCGTCCAGATAGGCGTCCGGCTGCGCGTCGCCCGTCATCAGCTTCTGGGTCTCGGCGACGAGGGTGTCGTAGAAGCCGGGCACCGGCCAGTCCGGGTAGAAGGCGAGGCCGCCGCCGTCGGAGTAGGCGGTGAAGTCCTGGATCAGGCTCTTGGCCTTGGGGTCGGTGATCGCGGCCGGATCGGCGGCCACGGGCACGCCGCCCTTGTTGCCCAGGGTGTTCTGGATGCCCTTCTTCATCGTGATGTCGATGAAGTCGTACGCGAGCTGCTTGTTCTTCGCGCCCTTGGGGACGACCCATAAGTTGCCACCGGAGCCGAGCGTCAGCTGGGAGCCGGGGAAGGGGAACGTGCCCCACTCGTCCTTGATCTCCGACTTGAAGCGGCCGAACCACCAGCTGCCGGAGAAGAACATCGGGTACTTCCCCGCGATGAACGCCGCGCCCGCGTCCTCGGCCTTGGTGCCGCTCGAACTCTTCGCGATGTAGCCCTTCTTCACCCAGTCGGCGAAGGTCGTGGCGCCGTAGGTCCAGGCGGCGTCGTGGAAGTCGGGCTCGCCCTTGTACTGCTCGTACGCGTCCACCCAGGAGCGGTCGGCCCGGGAGAGGGCCAGCTGGTAGACGTACTGCTGGGCGGGGTATTCGGCGCCCGCGTTGGCGAGCGGGGTGACGCCCTTGCGCGTGAAGTCCTCCAGCGCGGCGGTGAACTCCTTGAAGGTGGTCGGCACCTTCACCTTGTGCTTCTCGAAGAGGGTCTTGTTGTAGAAGACCATCGTGTACTCGGCGTAGTTCGGCACCCCGAACCACTTGCCGGAGCCCATCACGCCCTGCGCGTCGTACCGGCTGGTGGTGCGCACTCCCGCGCTGAGCGGCTTGTCCCAGCCGCGCTTGGTGACCTCCGGGGAGAGGTCGGTGAGCAGCCCCTGCTTGGAGAGCAGCCCGGTGGTGGCGTTGCCCTTGTTGTACTCCATGAGATCGGGCGCGCTGTCCGAGCCCAGCACCATCGAGGCGGTCTTTCGAATCTGTTCGAAGCCCTTCTCCTCGAACTTCACCGTCACGCCCGGATGGCTCTTCTTGAACTCCTCGATCGCCTGGTTCCAGGCCGCGCCCATGGCGCCGTTGGGCGCCTCGTAGTGCCACAGCGTGAGCGTCTTGCCGTCCCCGGCCTCGTCCCCACCGCCCCCGCACCCCGCCAGGACCAGGGCCCCCGCGACCGCGGCCGCGATGGCGGTCCCCGTTCGTCTCGTCCGTTTCCGTGCCGTCAACATCCACTGCCTCCGGGAGGGTTGGGAGGAATGTGCACGTGCAACGTTCGTCGAAGCGCTTCGATGGGCAGAGGTATAGGCGGGCGCGGAGAGGTATGTCAATGGCGTTGACAAAATGCTGGGGAAGCCCGTGGATCAGGGCAGGGGGGAGGCATGCGCCGCGCCGCCCCCCGGCCTCCCGATTGGGCAGCGCGTCAGGCGGTGACGATCACCAGGCCGTGACCTGCAGGAGGAAGACACGCTCCAGCCGTGGGATCACCTGGCAGACGAACATGCCGCCGGATACAAGGTGATTCTCGCCGCGCGGTGAGGGGCCTTGATAGGCAGTGCCGTCCAGGTAGAGGGCGGCCGCCGCTCGGACCAGTTCGTCCGCCTTCTTCTCCACTTCGGCGATCAGGGCGGGTGGGGCGCCGCCCGCGACGTGCTCTTCGCTGGGCTCGTACTCCCACGCTCAGCTCACGCGGTCGCCTCCCGGGCCTCGTTCACGACGGCCAGGAGTTCCTGCATGGCTGCGCGCCACGCGGGGTCGTTCCTGTCGAGGGTATGGACCGCGTGCTCGGCGTTGCGACGTCGCGCGGCCAGGTCGGGGCGGCGCTCGATCTCGACCTCGCCTGCCCAGATGGTCAGCCACTGGTGGATGGGGCCCAGATTGTTGTGCTCGGCCGCCAGCGCGAACGCCTCGTTCTTCTGCGTTTCCATCTCGCCGAGGCGGTGGGGCGCGACCCGTGCCAGTGCGAGGCGCAGCGATTCCGGGGTCCGCTCCGGCCGGGGGACAACGCCGTCCACGGGCGGTTCGACGGAATGTGCGCTCATGCGATCCTCCGGCAGGGCGGGCGGGTGGTGCAAGAGGCACGGTACCGGGCGCAAGCGGGTGTGCGCGCAATGACGATTGCGTCGATGACCGGGCCCCGGACACCCTCACCGCACCCCGCCGCCGCGGGTGAGAGCAAGGTTTCGTGCCGGTCACCTCTCGCCACAGGCCGGTAATGCGCCGTCCCTACTGTCGGCAGGGACACCGAGCACTGTGGAGGCCCTGATGACTGCCCCGACCACCACCCCCGCCCGCAAGGGGGGCCGCTGGATCGAGGAGTGGGATCCGGAGGACGAGACGTTCTGGCGGGAGAAGGGGGAGCGGATCGCGACCCGCAACCTGGTCTTCTCCATCCTCTCCGAGCACATCGGCTTCTCCATCTGGAGCCTGTGGTCCGTGATGGTCCTGTTCATGGGACCGGAGTACGGGGTCGACCCGGCCGGGAAGTTCTTCCTGGTCGCGATGCCCACCCTGGTCGGCGGGATCCTCCGCGTCCCGTACACCTTCGCCGTGGCCCGCTTCGGCGGCCGCAACTGGACGATCATCAGCGCCGCGATGCTGCTGGTGCCCTCGATCACGGCCGCGGCGGTGATGGAGCCCGGCACCTCGTACACCACGTTCATGGTGGTCGCGGCGCTCACCGGGGTCGGCGGCGGGAACTTCGCCTCCTCCATGACCAACATCAACTCCTTCTACCCGCTGCGCAAGAAGGGCTGGGCCCTCGGGCTCAACGCGGGCGGCGGCAACATCGGCGTGCCGGTCATCCAGCTGATCGGCCTGCTCGTCATCGGCACGGCCGGGGCCTCCCACCCGCGGATCGTGCTCGCCGTCTACATCCCGCTGATCGTGATCGCGGCGGCCCTCTCGGCGCTCTTCATGGACAACCTGGCGCCGGTGAAGAACGACGCCGGGGCGGCCAAGGAGGCGGCCCGGGACGCCCACACCTGGATCATGTCGCTGCTCTACATCGGCACCTTCGGCTCGTTCATCGGCTACAGCTTCGCCTTCGGACTGGTGCTCCAGAACCAGTTCGACCGCACCCCGCTCCAGGCCGCCTCGCTCACCTTCATCGGCCCGCTGCTCGGCTCCCTCATCCGCCCCGTCGGCGGGCGGCTGGCCGACGTGTACGGCGGGGCGCGGATCACGCTGTGGAACTTCGCCGGGATGGCCGCCGCCACGCTCGTGGTCGTCTACGCCTCCGCGCAGAAGTCGCTGCCCGTCTTCCTCACCGGCTTCATCGCCCTCTTCGTCCTCAGCGGACTCGGCAACGGCTCCACGTACAAGATGATCCCCGGCATCTTCCAGGCCAAGGCCCTCGCCCGCGGGCTCACCGGCGAGGAGGCCGCGGGCTACGGGCGGCGGCTGTCCGGCGCGGCCATGGGGCTGATCGGGGCGGTCGGCGCGCTCGGCGGGATCGGCATCAACCTGGCCTTCCGGGAGTCCTTCGGCAGCGCCCACTCCGGCACCCCGGCCTTCGTCTCCTTCCTCGCCTTCTACGCCCTGTGCTCGGCGGTCACCTGGGCCGTATACCTCCGCCGCAGCCCGGCGAAGGCCCGGCCCGCGGGAGCCGGTGCGCCGGAGGCGCAGACGGCGCGGCAGCCCGCCTACGCGGATGTGTGAGGCGACACCTTCCAGGGGCGTACGGTCGTAAGGCGTGCCCGTGACCGTACGCCCCGTTACAACCGGGAAACCTCCGTGAACCGCGCCCGACACGGGACGGCGCCAGGATGACGACTCACCCCAAGGCGCGCATACGACAGTGAACCGGGACGAGAGCCGAGAGCCAGAGCCACATGCAGCGAGACCACCACCAGGCGACGCCGACCGTCGGCCCCCTCGCGGGGTTCACCGTCGGCGTCACCGCCGCGCGCCGCGCGGACGAACTCGGCGCCCTGCTGCTGCGGCGCGGCGCGGCCGTCCTGCACGCGCCCGCACTGCGGATCGTGCCGCTCTCCGACGACTCCGAACTGCTCACCGCAACCAAGCAGTTGATCGACCACGCACCCGACGTGGTGATCGCCACCACCGCCATCGGCTTCCGCGGCTGGATCGAGGCCGCCGACGGCTGGGGGCTGGGCGACGCCCTGCTGAACCGGCTGCGCGACATCGAACTGCTGGCCCGCGGGCCCAAGGTGAAAGGCGCCGTACGGGCCGCCGGGCTCACCGAGAAGTGGTCCCCGGCCTCCGAATCGATGGCCGAGGTGCTCGACCGGCTGCTGGAGGAGGGCGTCGACGGCCGCCGCATCGCCGTCCAGCTGCACGGCGAGCCGCTGCCCGGCTTCGTCGAGTCGCTGCGTGCCGGGGGCGCGGAGGTGGTCGGCGTGCCGGTCTACCGGTGGATGCCGCCGGATGATCTCGGCCCGGTCGACCGGCTGCTGGACGCGACCGTCGCCCGCGCCGTGGACGCCATCACCTTCACCAGCGCCCCCGCCGCGGCGAGCCTCTTGGACCGCGCCGAGCGGCGCGGCATGCGCGAGGAGCTGCTCGACGCGCTGCGCCACGATGTGCTGCCCGCGTGCGTCGGCCCGGTCACCGCGCTGCCGCTGGAGGCCCAGGACGTCCCCACCAGCCAGCCCGAACGCTTCCGGCTCGGCCCCCTCGTCCAGCTGCTGACCAGCGAACTCCCCGGCCGGGTCCGCCCGTTGCCGGTCGCAGGCCGGCGGCTGGAGATCCGCGGCCACGCGGTCGTCGTGGACGGCGAGCTGCGCACCGTCCCGCCCGCCGGAATGGCCCTGCTGCGGGCCCTGGCCCGCCACCCGGGCTGGGTCGTGGCCCGCGCCGACCTGCTGAAGGTCCTCCCGGGCGCGGGGCGCGACGAGCACGCCGTGGAGACGGCGATGGCCCGCCTCCGCACCGCCCTGGGCTCGCCCAAGCTGATCCAGACGGTGGTCAAGCGGGGCTACCGGCTGGCGCTGGACCCGGTGGCCGACACGAAGTACGGCGACGGGTAGCGGCAACTGTCTCCGGGCCCGGGGGTTTCGTTGCCGGGTGCGGCCCGGTGGCCGGGTTGTGCCCACCCGTTCCTCCTCCAGCTACCGCTGGGAGGTGCCCCCTCTGCGGAACGATTGCCCACAACCCGGGGCCCGGCGGCGGGGACACAACACCTCGACCTTCCGGCGGAGCGGGGCGGGGCGGAGATGTCCCGCATCCCAGCCCCTCCGGCGTTTGAGGAGCGGGGTCCAGGGGCGGAGCCCCGGCGGTGGTGCAGGGGGCGGAGCCCCCGCAACGGGGGCCGGGGCGGAGCCTCCCACGCGGCGGAGCCGCATATCGATACTGCGGGAAGGGGCGGGGCGGGGAACATCCGCCTCCGCCACGACGGCGGGGTACCGGGCCGGGCCCGGGACGGGCACCCTGGAGGGAGCCCAGCGGCGCCCTGGAGGTGACAGGAACATGGCGGCGGACGCCTTCGACCTGCGGTTCGACTCCGGGCGGATCTGCCTGGACCTGGTGGCCACCGTTGACGGCCGCCTCAGCGAAACCCCCGTCGAACGCCTCGACGGCGTCGAACCCCTCAGAGCCTGGCTGCTCGGCACCGGCCTGATCCCCGGCGGCACCGCCCTCGACGCCGTCGACACCGCCTGGCTCACCCGCTTCCGCGCCGCCCGCGACCTCCTCCACCGCATCGTGCACACGGAGGTGGAGGGCAGGGCCGCAGGGCCGGACCTGGAACGAGTGAACGCGCTCGCCGCCACCGCCCCGCCCGCCGTGCGGGCCGTACGCGCCACCGACGGCACCCTCGTCGCCCGGCTCGCCGCCGCCCCCGACTGCGGGGCGCTGCTCGCCCAGATCGCCCGCGACGCCGTCGCGCTGCTCACCGACCCCGTCGCGCGGGGGCAGTTGCGGCGCTGCGAGGGGGAGAGCTGCTCGCTGGTGTACCTGGACACCTCGCGGGGCCGTCGCCGCCGCTGGTGCTCCAGCGAGTTGTGCGGCAACCGGGAGCGCGTGGCACGCCACCGACGCCGTTTAAACCCACAGCGCGAGCAAAACATGAACGAGTTTCAGACATGACGCAGGCCCCGGATGGGGGGACCGGGGCCTGCGGGGCGGTGTTTGGGGAGGGAGCCCTTTATGGTGGCCGACGCCCGCCCGGCGCCGGGTTCTCGGCCTCAAGTACGTGGCGTGGCCCGGGAAATGTTCAGCGCAGAAGTGGGAGGAATGTCACAGGGTTGTGAATGAACGGCGGATCATTCCAGCCCGTACGCCCCTCGACCCAGCGCCTTGCGTACGCAAAGATGCCCTCGTGACCGAGAGGACGACACCGGACGACGCGCTGATGCGCGCGCTCTATGCGGAGCATGCGGGCCCGCTTCTCGCCTTCGTCCTGCGCCTGGTCGCAGGCGACCGGCACCGCGCCGAGGACGTGGTTCAGGAGACGCTTTTACGGGCTTGGCGCAACGCCGACCAGCTACAGCGCAGTGGCGGTTCCGTACGCCCGTGGCTGGTAACCGTGGCTCGCCGCATCGTCATCGACGGCCACCGAAGCCGCCGTGCCCGCCCCCAAGAGGTCGACGCGGCCCCCCTGCATGTCATGCCCGCAGCGGATGACATAGATCGGGCGCTCCGTCAGATGACCATTTCCGATGCCCTGAATGACCTGTCCGATGCGCACAGAGAGGCGCTCGTCGAGACATACTTCAAGGGACGGACGGTGAGTGAGGCTGCGGGAGTGCTGCGCGTGCCGCCCGGGACCGTACGATCCCGGGTTTACTACGCGCTGCGTTCGCTCAAGCTCTCACTTGAGGAACGGGGGGTCTCGGCATGATGCCGACAGCGGACGACCAGCAGCACACCGCCGTCGGCGCCTATGCGCTCGGCGTCCTCGACGCGGCCGACGCGGCGCGTTTCGAGGAGCACCTGATCGGGTGCGAGCGGTGTGCGGCAGAGCTGGACGGGCTGATGGGCATCCCACCACTGCTGGCGGACTACGCGACCAACACCGACGGCACGGCCGTCCACGACCCCGCCACCCTCACCGCCCGCCCCGGGCCCGAGATGCTGGACCGACTGCTCGACGAGGTGACGGTCAGCCGCCGCACGAAGAACCGCAGGCGGCTCTTCCTCGTCGCCGCGGCGGGCCTCATGATCGTCGGCGGCCCGCTCGCGGGCGCTGCGGTCACCTCGGGCTCCGACGACGGCGGGGGCGGCACCAACCCCCCGATCGCCGCGGCCAACCCGGCGCAGGCGGCCTATGACCAGGGCAAGAAGTACAGCTCGGTGGACCCCGAGACCAAGGTGGACGCCTCGGTCTCGCTGGCCCAGAAGGGCTGGGGCACCGCCATCGCGCTCAAGTTGGGCAACCTCAAGGGGCCCAAGAGCTGCGATCTGATCGCCATCGGCAAGGACGGTCACGAGGAGACCGTCACGACGTGGGCCGTGCCCAGCGCGGGCTACGGGATCAAGGACGGCGACGGCTCCCGCTGGAACAAGGAGCCGCTGTACGCGCAGGGCGGCGCGGCGATGAACGAGAGCGACATCGCCCGCTTCGAGGTCCGCACCCTCGACGGCCGGCGGCTGGCCGAGGTCAATATCTGAGCCGGTCCGGGCCGGTCGATATCCGAGCGGCGCGCACGGGTGGGTGTACGGTTGACGGCTGCCCTATGTACACAGAAGGGGGCTTGGGTGGCCGCGCAGAACGCCACGCAGAACGTTACGCGGAACGTCACGCACGAAAGCCGGACGGCCCCGCCGCGTGACGCCGGGGACGGGATCCGGGACCGTGAGATCCGGATCGAACAGACCCATCTGGACCGCGTGTACCGCCGCCTCGAGGAGAAGATCCACGAGGCGGAGTTCCTCATGGACGACGCCGCCAAGCGCGGCCAGGTCGGCACCCCGGGCGCGCTCGCCGAGCGCGACGCCCAGGTGTTCCGGGCCGGGGTCCACCTCAACCGCCTGAACAGCGAGTTCGAGGACTTCCTCTTCGGCCGCATCGATCTGCTCCTCGGCAAGGACGGCGAGCGCGGCCCGGACGGTGCGTACACCTCCGTGGAACCCGCCGACGACGCCATCCGGCCGGGGGAGGACGGGGACCGCGCGGAGATCGCGGAGACCCTGCACATCGGCCGCATCGGGGTGCTGGACGCCGACTACTCCCCGCTGGTGATCGACTGGCGGGCCCCCGCCGCCGCCCCCTTCTACCGCTCCACCCCGGTCGCTCCCGGCCGGGTCGTGCGCCGCCGCGTGATCCGCAGCAAGGGCCGCCGGGTGCTGGGCGTCGAGGACGACCTGATGCGCCCCGAGCTGACCGCGACCCTCGGCGGCGAGGCGCTGCCGGTGGTCGGCGACGGTGCGTTGATGGCCGCGCTCGGCCAGGCCCGCGGCCACACCATGCGCGACATCGTCGCCTCCATCCAGGCCGAGCAGGACATGGTGATCCGCGCGCCCGCCGCCTCCGTCACCGAGGTCGAGGGCGGCCCCGGCACCGGCAAGACCGCGGTCGCGCTGCACCGCGCCGCGTATCTGCTCTACCAGGACCGCAGGCGGTACGCGGGCGGCATCCTGGTCGTCAGCCCCACCCCGCTGCTCGTCGCGTACACCGAGGGCGTGCTGCCCTCGCTGGGCGAGGAGGGCCAGGTGGCGATCCGCGCGGTCGGCTCCCTGGTCGAGGGCGCCGAGGCCACCACGTACGACGAACCGGCCGTGGCCCGGATCAAGGGCTCGTCCCGCATGACGAAGCTGCTGCGCAAGGCGGCCCGCGGCGCCCTGGAGCTGCCGTCCGCGGGCCCGGCGCCCGCCGACGGCGACGGCCAGCTGAGCCTGGACGACGCTGCCGCCGCGGCCGACGCGCCGGGCAGAGGCGAGAGACCCGGCGGGCCGCCCGAGCGCCTGCGGGTCGTCGCCTTCGGCAGCCGCATCGAGCTGGACGCCGAGGAGCTGCGCGGCATCCGGCAGAACGCGCTGGGCGGCACCGCGCCCGTCAACCTGCTGCGCCCGCGCGCCCGCCGCCTGCTGCTGGACGCGCTGTGGGCCCGCTCGGGCGGCCCGCGCCGCTACCCGGACCCCGAACTGGCCGCCGAGGCGCGCGAGGGCTTCGACGAGGACATCTCCGGCGAGGACGCGTTCGCCGACTTCCTGGACGCCTGGTGGCCCGAGCTGACCCCGCGCTCCGTACTCGCAGCGATGGCCGACGAGAAGCGGCTGGGCCGCTGGTCACGGCGGGTGCTGAACCCGCGCGAGGCCCGTCTGGTGGCCCGTTCCCTGGCCCGGCTGGGCCAGGACGGGCAGGGCCCGCTGTCGGTGCACGACGTGGCGCTGCTGGACGAGCTGCACACCATCCTGGGCGCCCCGTCCCGCCCGGCGAAGCCCCGCGAGGTCGATCCGCTGGACCAGCTCACCGGTCTTGAGGAGCTGACCACCTTCGCCGACCGCAGCGGCCCCCGGCGCGGCCGCGCGGACCGGGCGGAGCAGGAGCGCACCGACTACGCGCACATCATCGTGGACGAGGCCCAGGACCTGACGCCCATGCAGTGGCGGATGGTGGGGCGGCGCGGCCGCCACGCCACCTGGACGGTGGTCGGCGACCCGGCCCAGTCCTCCTGGTCCGACCCGGACGAGGCGGCCGGGGCCCGTGACGAGGCGCTGGGCACCCGTCCGCGCCGCCGCTTCACCCTCACCGTCAACTACCGCAACCCGGCGGAGATCGCCGAGCTGGCCGCCAGGGTGCTGGCGCTCGCGATGCCCGGCACCCCCTCGCCCCGCGCGGTGCGCTCGACCGGCGCCGTGCCGCGGTTCGCGCCGCTCCCGGACGGCGACGGCGACCTGGCGCGTCACGTCCGCGCGGAGGCGAACCGGCTGCTGGACGAGGTGGACGGCACGGTCGGCGTTGTCGTCGCCATGGGCCGCCGCGAGCAGGCCCGCCGCTGGCTGGCGGGGCTCGGCGACCGGGTGGTGGCGCTGGGCAGCCTGGAGGCCAAGGGGCTGGAGTACGACGCGACGGTGGTGGTCTCGCCCGCCGAGATCGCCGACGAGTCACCGGCCGGGCTGCGGGTGCTGTACGTGGCGCTCACCCGGGCGACCCAGCGGCTGACCGTGGTCCCGGGGGAGCGCGACGACCCGGACCGGGACGGCGTCCCGGACCTGCTGAGGGACTGAACGGATCCGCTGAGGGACCGTCCGGGGGACGGAGCGAAATCGGGCCGTCCGGTGGGGAATCGCTTCCAGGGATGGTTTGTTAGCCTTGCTGTGGCACCGGCTCGATCCAAGCCCCCGGGCCCAACCATCGTCGCTACGAGCGACCACTTGCCGCGAGGCGAGCATGGCGGGTCGGTGCCACCTACAACGTCATAGCGCGGAGGTCCGCGTCCTCAGCCGAGGACGCGGACCTCTTCGGCTTGCGGGCCCTTGCGGCCCTGCACGATCTGGAATTCGACCCGCTGGTCGTCCGCAAGGCTGCGGTAGCCGTTGCCGTTGATCGAGCTGTAGTGGACGAAGACGTCCGGCCCGCCGCCCTCCTGGGCGATGAAGCCGTAGCCCTTCTCGGCGTTGAACCATTTGACGGTGCCCTGAGCCATGCCCGCTGCTCCTCGTGTTTCTCGACGCCGGTGGACGTCGTTCGGCGCTGTGCGCGCCAGAGCCTAGGGGCGTGCGCTGCGGGAACGGTCCGCCTCGCCCGGCGTTCCCGCGAAGGAGTGGGGCTTTCCACTCGGCTGACCCCACGTGGCATGTCAGAACAATATGTCCGAAAGTCGGGCCGGGTTACCTCGTACCAGAAGGTAGGTGCAACCATCTGAGGACGTGGCCCCGCAATCCGGGGCCCGGCACACCTGGCACAAGGGAAAGCAGAGGAAGACGGTCATGGCAACGGCGCCCAGCGTCTCGTACTCGATGACGGTCCGGCTGGAGGTCCCCGCGAGCGGTACCGCGG
>NZ_RIBZ01000877.1:0-33994 GCF_003721215.1 Streptomyces botrytidirepellens | reverse complement strand
GGCGCCCCCGATCGAGACGACGGGGGCGCCCCGGCGGCGGTGTTACGCCCTGGAGGTCGGGCGCGGGCGCCAGATCCAGGGGGTGGCGTCCGGCGCGACGCCTACCACGCAGGCCCCCTGGTCGGGGTCGGCCAGCAGGGCGGGGGTGCCCACCGGGGTGAGGTGACCGGGGGAGCGCAGCGGGCGGTCGCCGGGGCCGGTGCCCCACTGGACCTGGACGTCGCCGTCGAGGCTGCGGCCGAGCAGGAGCAGGGTGGTGGACTTGTCGTCCCCGCCGCCCTTGCCGGCCTTGCCGGGCTCGGGCACGGTGTGCGCGGCGATGGCCCCGTACCCCTCGAAGTGGCTCACGGTGCGGCTTTCCGTGCTGCTGCCCGTCCCGTGGAGGGAGGGCACGGTGGCCGCGGGAGTGCGGTAGATCAGGGAGAGCGCGCCGTCGGGGGCGACCGCGGCGCCGATCTGGTTGCCGCCGGGGCGGGGCAGTCCGGCGGCGGGCCGCAGGGTGACGGGGTCCCCGGGCCGCTCCTGGGACCAGTGGTGCACGGTGTCGCGGCCCGGGGCGAGGACGTGGGCCCGGCCCTCGCCGTCGACCAGGGCGGTCAGCCCGTCCTGGATCTCCGCGCCGCCGAGCCGTTCCCACGGACCCCAGCGGCCGCCCGCGTCCCGGACCCGGGTGGCGAGGCCCTTCTCGGCGGTCCGTACGAAGAGGTGGACCTTCCCGTCCGGGGTGGCGACCGCGGTGGGGCAGCCGACGCGGCGGCCGAGTTCGGGGTTGGCCTCGGGGGTGCCGAGCCCGGTCCAGGCGCGGAACGGCCCGTCGGGGCGGCTCTGTTCCAGTGCCACGATCTCGCGCATATTGGCCCCGCCCTGGCCGTCCAGCGCCGCGAACCGCAGCGCGAGCAGCACCTGGCGTCCCTTGCTGTCGGTTACGGCGCTGAGCGCGGGGGCCAGCGGCCCGCCGCCGAGCCCGAGCGGCGCCCCGAACCGCCCGCTGCCGCGGGCGGTTTCGCGCCACCGCACGGCCTGGGTGCCGAGGACGCCGTACGCGACGAGGCGGCCCTCGCGGTCGGTGGTGGGGGTGGGCAGGGCGCTGGGGTAGCGGTAGTGGGTGGAGCGGATCCAGCCCTTGCGGTTCTTGAGCGGCCGCACACCGCCCTGGCTGTAGTCGCCGCAGCCCGCGGAGTCACCGCACTTCCACGCGGGGGAGCCGCCGTACGCCTTGATGACGCGCGCCTTCTGGGCCAGCACGGCGGGCGGCAGATTGTGCGGCCAGCGCTGGTTGTAGTAGCCGCGGAAGGACGTGGTGGTGAAGCGCGGCGCCTCCTTGTCCCGCCGGGTGGACTCGGCGGCCCACTGCGCGATCGCCTTCCAGGTGAACAGCGCGACCGGGGTGTGGTCCCGGTGGTCCGAACAGCCGGGCTGGTCGTTGTCCTTGGGGTGCAGCAGGTCGTGCACCTGGAAGTCGGGGTCGGGGTCGAGGGTGTGGATGAGGGTGGGCCGGTAGCGGTCCATGATCTCGGCGAGCACGTCGACCAGGGTCTGGTGCACGTACGAGCTGGGGTGCTGGACCAGGGAGCCCTCGGCCAGCAGCGTGCGCATGACGGTGCCGGGGGTGTCCCACAGGTCGGGCATGCGGATGTGCCCCTCGGACAGCATGGCGATGTTGAGGAAGATCAGCCGCACCCTGCGGGTGCCGTTGGCGAGGACGTTCGTCTCCGCCTTGACGCCGCCGGGCAGGTTCAGCACCGACCGGTGCCACGGCGTGAACTGGTGCAGCCCCAGCATCTGCGCGTACGCCTGCCGCAGCCCCTGGTGGCGGGCGGCGGAGTACGCGGCCTTGTCCGGCGGCGGCAGCGGCCGCCCGGCCACCCGGTTGACGCCCAGCGCCTCGCCCGCCGTGACGTACACGCTCACCACGGGGACCCCGGAGCGCAGGACGTGCTCGTTGTCGGGGTTCATGAAGTACAGGTCGTCATCGGGGTGGGCCATGACCTGGAGCAGGGTGGCGCGCTTGTCCCCGGCCGCCGAGGTGAACGGCTCGGCGGCCCCGGGGCTGCTGGTCGTCCGGGCGGGTGCGGCGGGGGCGGCGGAAGACCCGGGGCGGCCGCTGCATCCGGCGGCGGTGGCGGTGAGGGCCGCCACCGCGGCCAGTGCCTGCCTGCGTGTCGTGCGCGCGGGCAGAGTCCATCGACTGTTCAATTTGGCGACCCTGTCACTTGTGCAGCGCGTAGTCTCCGGCTGCTTCCACGTGATAAGGGACGGTTGATGATCTTTGAAGGTTGTCCGATAGCCGGGGAGGTGTCGATCACACTTCGGACACGCCGGAGCGGGGCTGGTCAGGCGACCGAGGGGCCGCCGAGGTACCTCCCGGCCCTGGAGTAGGGCCAGGCGTTGGCGACGCAGCCCTTCAGCCCGTCTATCTGCTGCATCATCGCCGGGGCGGGCTTTCCGGGGCCGGGGCAGGTCTCATGGCCGTGGCCGATGCGGTGGCCCACCTCGTGGTTGACGATCAGCGCGCGGTATGCGCGGATCGGGCCGTCGAACTCGGGGGAGCCGGTGTTCCAGCGCTTGAGGTTGACCATGACCTGCGTTCCGGCGGCGCAGTTGACCTCGCCCTTGGTCTTGAGCCCCGCCTGCCCGCAGATGTCGTCGACGGTGTCCGGGGTGGCGATCTTCACCTCGAAGTCGAAAGCGCCGCCGGACACCAGCTGGAAGGAGTGCTTCCGGTCCCTGGTCCAGCCGCGCTCGTCCGCGAGGACCGCGGATATCTCGGCCGCGGCCTTCTTCGGGTCGACGCCCGTGCCCTCCTCGACCTGGACCTTGAACCGCCGCACATCGCCGCCGTCGCCGATCACCTTGCCGGAGGACTTCGCGGTGACGAAGGTGCCGGTCCCGGCGGGGGACGTGGGCGCGGTGGGGGAGGCGCTCCCGGAGGGGGACGTGGGCGCGGTGGGGCGCGCGGCGCCCGCGTCGCGGGAGGACCGGGAGGGCGGCGCCGTCGGCGCGGCGGTGGGGGCGTAGTCCGCCGCGGGGGACCGGGTCGCCGCCGCGGAGTCCGCGGGGGCGGACCGTACGCCGCCGCCGTCGCCCGGTAACACGGCGTAGACGGCCAGCGCGGCTCCGGACGTCACCGCCGCGCCGATCAGCAGCGGCACCACCGGCGAGCGGCGCCGGCGGCGACGCCGGGAGGAACGGCGGTGTGAGGACCGGGCGGGCGGTGCGGCGGAACGCTCGGTGGACGGCTCGGTGGCGGTCATGACGGGGGGTGCTCCAGGGGTGGTGAAGGGGTGGGGCGGGGGCGTTCGGCCGGCTCAGGAGAAGTCGGCTCAGGAGAAGCGGGCCGAGGAGAGCGCCCCCTTGACGTGCTCGATCAGGGTGGAGTCCGCGGAGGCGAGGCAGGCGTACGCGGCGACCGTGCTGTCGGGGCGGTCGGGCAGCGGCTGCCGCAGGCTGAGGAAGGCCGTGCCGCCCAGCTCCCGGCAGACCGGGGTCGGGAGCGACCGCTGCACGGGCAGCTTCCGCTCGGGCCGGTCGTAGGACTCCCGGCGCCACAGCACCAGGGCGCTGTTCTTCGCCAGCCGGGTCACCGGCAGGCACAGCTCGGGGCCGTAGCGGGCTTCCTTGAGGGCGTCGCCGCAGGCGCGGTCGCCGGTGCTCGGCGGAACGGTGGCCGACGCCGTGCTCTCCGGCGTGGCGGGCGGCGTGCTCTCCGGCGTGCCGGTCGCCGCCGTGCTCGACGCCTCGTGCGCCGCCGGGCCCGCCAGGACGTACGTCTCGCTCGCCGGACCGTCCGTGCCGTCTGCGCGGTCTGCGCCGTCTGCGTCGTCAACGCGATGCGGCTTCTGCACCCGCCAGCCGTCGGGTACGGACACCCGCAGGTCCATCCCGCCCGCCACGTCCGGCAGCTTCAGCACCTTCCGCGGCGGCGCGGTCCGGTCCGGAGTGGGCGTGGTGGCCGGGGTGGTGCCGGGGTCCGCGGACCGGCCGTCGCGCAGACCGGTGGCGAGCGACACCGCCCCCGCGATCAGCGCGACCACCATCGGGGCGGCCACGACGGCGGTGCGCCGCCTGCGGGCCCGCACCACCCGGTGCCGTACCCGCTCCATGCGGTCCTCCGGCGCCGTCAGCGGCGGGGTGTCGGCGTTCGCGAGCCGCCGCAGCCCGGCCGCGGCGCTGGCCAGCTCCTCGGGGCCGTATCCCCCGGGGTCCTTCTTCGTCGCCACGGTCCTCACCTCACTTCGGCGCGGCGCGGCCGCGGACCGGCTCCGGGGCGGGCACGAGACCGGCGTCGAGCCCGGGTAATCGGGTGCGCAGCGTGTTCAGGGCCTTCGACGCCTGGCTCTTGACCGTGCCGGTGGAGCAGCCCAGCACCGCCGCGGTCTGCTCCACGCTCAGGTCCTCCAGATAGCGCAGGACGACGACCTCGCGCTGGCGCCGGGGCAGCAGCCGCAGCAGCCCGATGATCGTCCGTCCCTGGTCGACCTCGCCGACCTGGGGAGGCGAACCGGCCGGGCCGCCCCGGGAGGACGGTTCCGGCACCTCGGAGTGCGGCACCTCGCGCCGCCAGTGCCGCCGCCACCAGGACGCGTGCAGATGGACCAGGGTGCGGCGGACGTACGCCTCGGGGTTCTCCTCCGCGATGCGTCCCCACTTCGGCCAGACCCGGGCCAGGGCGCTCTGGAGCAGGTCCTCGGCCAGATGCCGGTCCCCGGTCAGAAACCAGGCGGAACGCAGCAGCCGTGGCCCGCAGACGGCGACGAACTCCTCGAACTCGGTCCAGTCGCCGCCCGCCATGCCGTCCTCGCGTGATTCGAAGCCGATCCTTCGTGTGATCCACGCACGCCGAACGCGATGGGGGCGGCCCCGGGTTGCCCTTTGTGGGTCACATCACAGGCGGGGAGGGGTTGAGGCGGCCCGCGGCCTCAGTGGGCGATCAGTGCCACGAGTGCCCCGAGCCAGCAGATCGCGACCAGCACCGGCAGCAGCACCATGATCAATCCGGTGGGCGACACCTTCAGATAGCCGGAGCGGGGGTCGGTGGCGCGGCGGTTCACTATCCGCTCGCCGCCGAGCCAGGCCATGTACTCCTCCAGCTCGATCACCGCCTCCTTGCGCGCCAGCAGGTACTGACGGCCGTAGCGCAGCATCAGGGAGAAGCCCATCGACACCCCGAAGCCGATCACCGAGATGATCGCCGCCAGGACCTTGCCCAGGGTGCCGCCCGCGCCCTCCTTGCCGAGGCTGAAGGCCATGGCGGCCGCGAGGCCCGCGGTGATGTAGAAGAGGTTGTTCAGCTTCTGCCAGTTCAGGTTGTCCTCGTGCTTGTAGAGGTCCACCGCGACCTCGTACTGCACGTGCAGGATCGCCTCGCGCGGTTTGCGCCAGACCCATACCACCCGCGGCAGCCCGTCGGGCGGGGTCAGCCGGGTCAGCTCCTGGAAGCCGAGCTTGTGGTGGAAGTGCGCGGACGCGTCGTTGGGCGGGTCGTTGACCACCGCGGCGATCACGGGGCTCTTATGCCACTGATCGAGCACGTGGTAGTAGAGCATCGAGGCGATCCCGGACCGCGCCGCCTCGCGGGACACGCAGATCTGCTTGATCACCAGGAAGGCGCCCAACGTCGTCTTGATCCGGCGGTTCAGCCACTCGTCCGGCTCGACCTGGTCGGAGCTGTACGCCATCAGGAACGCCAGCACCTGCCCGCCCTTGACCGCCACGTAGAAGTGCTCGGCGGTCGCCAGCCGGGAGCGGTAGTCCGCCTCGGTGTACGCCGAGACCAGGAAGCCGCCGTCCGTCGATCCCCGGATGCCGCCCGGCCCGTTCAGGCTCCGTGACTCGGCGAGCCGGGCGATCTGCGCCACGTGCTCCTCGCCCGCCCGCAGGATCTCCACCCGTAACGGCTCGGCCATCCCGATCCCCCCTCGTCTCGGCGCGTCGAAGGTACCGTGGCCGCGGCCCGTCGCACCACGGGGCGATCGAGGGGTTCGCCGGTGTGGGTGTGGGGTACGCTCCAGGGCCGATTCGCGGAGGCTGGGCCTCGTATGGCAGACTGTCCGGGTTGCTCGGTTGAGTGCCGATGCTGCGCGCCTCCCGCCGGGAGGACTGGAAGCGAGTCCCGCAGTACTCGTCGTCCCTGATCAGGGGCGGAAGTACGGGAATCTTCCGGGAAGTGTCAGCGGGGCCCCAGCCAGGCGCCCGGTGGGTGACTCTCTCCCCCGACCAGCCCCCTTCACCAGGGATCTCTTCTGCGGAGATTTACGGGAAGGGACGCGACACGCCCGACCGCGTGGGTCGGGAGTGCGGGTGGGAGGGCCGCGAACGCCACCGGGTCCCAGAGCGTTACGAGAGACAGGACTACGAAGTAGCCATGGCGGGACAGAAGATCCGCATCCGGCTCAAGGCCTACGACCACGAGGTCATCGACTCCTCGGCGAAGAAGATCGTCGAGACGGTGACCCGCACTGGTGCGTCGGTCGCGGGCCCGGTGCCGCTGCCCACAGAGAAGAACGTGTACTGCGTCATCAAGTCGCCGCACAAGTACAAGGACTCGCGCGAGCACTTCGAGATGCGTACGCACAAGCGCCTCATCGACATCCTCGACCCCACGCCGAAGACCGTCGACTCGCTCATGCGTCTCGACCTGCCGGCGGGCGTCGACATCGAGATCAAGCTCTGAGGTGACGCGCGAGATGGCTAAGCAGATCAAGGGCGTCCTGGGCGAGAAGCTCGGCATGACGCAGGTGTGGGACGAGAACAACCGTGTCGTCCCGGTCACCGTCGTCAAGGCCGGGCCCTGCGTCGTGACCCAGGTCCGTACCGATGACGCCGACGGCTACGACGCCGTCCAGATCGCCTTCGGCGAGATCGACCCGCGCAAGGTGAACAAGCCCCTCAAGGGCCACTTCGCCAAGGCGGACGTCACCCCGCGCCGCCACCTGGTGGAGCTGCGTACCGCCGACGCCGGTGAGTACACGCTCGGCCAGGAGGTCACCGCCGAGGTGTTCGAGTCCGGTGTGAAGGTCGACGTGACCGGCACCAGCAAGGGCAAGGGCACCGCCGGTGTCATGAAGCGCCACGGCTTCGGTGGCCTCGGCGCCGGCCACGGCACCCAGCGCAAGCACCGCTCGCCGGGCTCGATCGGTGGCTGCGCCACCCCGGGCCGCGTGTTCAAGGGCCTGCGCATGGCCGGCCGCATGGGCAACGAGCGGGTCACCACCCAGAACCTGACCGTCCATGCCGTTGACGCGGAGAAGGGTCTGCTCCTGATCAAGGGAGCGGTTCCTGGTCCGAACGGCGGCCTCGTCCTGGTCCGTACCGCGGCCAAGGGGGCCTGAGGTAACCGATGAGCACCATTGACATCCTTTCGCCGGCAGGCGACAAGGCCGGGACCGTCGAGCTCCCCACGGAGATCTTCGACACGCAGGTCAGCGTTCCGCTGATCCACCAGGTCGTCGTCGCACAGCTGGCCGCTGCCCGTCAGGGCACGCACAAGACCAAGACCCGTGGCGAGGTCCGCGGCGGTGGCAAGAAGCCGTACCGCCAGAAGGGCACCGGTCGCGCCCGTCAGGGTTCGACCCGCGCGCCGCAGTTCGCCGGTGGTGGCGTCGTGCACGGTCCCGTGCCGCGTGACTACAGCCAGCGGACCCCGAAGAAGATGAAGGCCGCCGCGCTGCGCGGGGCCCTCTCGGACCGGGCGCGCCACAGCCGCGTTCACGTCGTGACCGGCGTGGTCGAGGGCGACATCTCCACCAAGGCCGCGAAGACCCTGCTGGGCAAGATCAGCCAGCGCAAGCACGTGCTGCTGGTCGCCGAGCGGAGCGACGAGGCCGCGTGGCTGTCCGCCCGCAACCTGCCCCAGGTGCACATCCTGGAGCCGGGCCAGCTGAACACGTACGACGTGCTCGTCTCCGATGACGTGGTCTTCACCAAGGCCGCCTTCGAGTCCTTCGTGGCTGGTCCCAAGGCCGCTGAGAAGACCGAAGGGAGCGCCGCCTGATGAGTGAGGCGACCGCTGTCACCAGCAAGACCTTCACGGACCCCCGCGACGTTCTCGTCAAGCCGGTGGTCTCGGAGAAGAGCTACGCGCTGCTGGACGAGAACAAGTACACGTTCATCGTCGACCCGCGCGCGAACAAGACCCAGATCAAGCAGGCCGTCGAGGCGGTCTTCTCGGTCAAGGTCACCGGGGTCAACACGATCAACCGGCAGGGCAAGCGCAAGCGCACCCGCACCGGTTACGGCAAGCGCAAGGACACCAAGCGCGCCATCGTGACCCTTGCCGAGGGCGACCGTATCGACATCTTCGGCGGCCCGACCTCCTGACGGAGGCCGGAACGTCCAGAAGTCCGGAATATTCCGAGGACTGAGAAATGGGTATCCGCAAGTACAAGCCGACGACCCCGGGGCGTCGTGGCTCCAGCGTCGCCGACTTCGTCGAGATCACGCGGTCCACGCCGGAGAAGTCGCTGGTCCGCCCGCTGCACAGCAAGGGTGGTCGTAACAACGCCGGTCGCATCACGGTCCGCCACCAGGGTGGCGGTCACAAGCGTGCGTACCGCGTCATCGACTTCCGCCGTCATGACAAGGACGGCGTCCCGGCGAAGGTCGCGCACATCGAGTACGACCCGAACCGCACCGCGCGCATCGCGCTGCTCCACTACGTGGACGGCGAGAAGCGCTACATCCTCGCGCCGCGTGGCCTGAAGCAGGGCGACCGGATCGAGAACGGCCCCGGTGCCGACATCAAGCCCGGCAACAACCTGTCGCTGCGCAACATCCCCGTCGGTACCACGCTGCACGCCATCGAGCTGCGGCCCGGCGGCGGCGCGAAGTTCGCCCGCTCCGCGGGTGCCTCGGTGCAGCTGCTGGCGAAGGAGGGCTCCATGGCCCACCTTCGTATGCCGTCCGGTGAGATCCGCCTGGTCGACGTCCGCTGCCGCGCCACCGTCGGCGAGGTCGGCAACGCCGAGCAGTCGAACATCAACTGGGGCAAGGCCGGCCGCATGCGCTGGAAGGGCGTCCGCCCGACCGTTCGTGGTGTGGTCATGAACCCCGTCGACCACCCGCACGGTGGTGGTGAAGGCAAGACCTCCGGTGGTCGCCACCCGGTCTCGCCGTGGGGTCAGAAGGAGGGCCGTACGCGCTCGCCGAAGAAGGCCAGCAACAAGTACATCGTCCGCCGCCGCAAGACGAACAAGAAGCGCTAGGAGCGGGTTTAGATGCCGCGCAGTCTCAAGAAGGGGCCCTTCGTCGACGACCACCTGAGCAAGAAGGTGGACACGCAGAACGAAGCCGGCACCAAGAACGTCATCAAGACCTGGTCCCGCCGCTCGATGATCGTCCCGGCCATGCTCGGCCACACGATCGCGGTGCACGACGGCCGCAAGCACGTCCCGGTGTTCGTCACCGAGTCGATGGTCGGCCACAAGCTCGGCGAGTTCGCGCCGACCCGCACCTTCCGCGGCCACGAGAAGGACGACCGCAAGTCGCGTCGTCGCTGATCGGCGGAAGAGACTCATGACAGACACCGAAGGGACAACCATGGAAGCCAGGGCCCAGGCGCGGTACATCCGCGTCACGCCCATGAAGGCCCGCCGCGTGGTGGACCTCATCCGTGGCATGAACGCCACGGAGGCTCAGGCGGTCCTGCGTTTCGCCCCGCAGGCCGCGAGCGTGCCGGTCGGCAAGGTGCTGGACAGCGCCATCGCCAACGCCGCGCACAACTACGACCACACCGACGCCGACAGCCTCGTCATCTCCGAGGCCTATGTCGACGAGGGCCCGACCCTGAAGCGTTTCCGTCCGCGCGCCCAGGGCCGCGCCTACCGGATCCGCAAGCGGACCAGCCACATCACCGTGGTCGTCAGCAGCAAGGAAGGAACCCGGTAATGGGCCAGAAGGTTAACCCGCACGGGTTCCGGCTCGGCATCACCACCGACTTCAAGTCGCGGTGGTACGCCGACAAGCTGTACAAGGACTACGTCAAGGAAGACGTCGCCATCCGCCGGATGATGACGAAGGGCATGGAGCGCGCCGGTATCTCCAAGGTGGAGATCGAGCGCACCCGTGACCGCGTCCGCGTCGACATCCACACCGCCCGGCCGGGCATCGTCATCGGCCGTCGCGGCGCGGAGGCCGACCGTATCCGCGGCGAGCTGGAGAAGCTCACCGGCAAGCAGGTGCAGCTGAACATCCTCGAGGTCAAGAACCCCGAGGTGGACGCTCAGCTGGTGGCCCAGGCCGTCGCCGAGCAGCTGTCCTCCCGCGTCTCCTTCCGTCGTGCGATGCGCAAGTCGATGCAGAGCTCGATGAAGGCCGGTGCCAAGGGCATCAAGATCCAGTGTGGTGGCCGTCTCGGCGGCGCCGAGATGTCCCGCTCGGAGTTCTACCGCGAGGGCCGCGTGCCCCTGCACACGCTCCGCGCGAACGTCGACTACGGCTTCTTCGAGGCCAAGACCACCTTCGGCCGCATCGGCGTCAAGGTGTGGATCTACAAGGGCGACGTCAAGAACATCGCCGAGGTCCGCGCCGAGAACGCCGCCGCCCGCGCCGGCAACCGCCCGTCGCGCGGCAGCGACCGCCCGCAGCGCCGTGGTGGCGAGCGTGGCGGCCGTGGCCGTAAGCCGCAGCAGCAGAACGCCGCTGCCGAGGCCCCCAAGGCCGAGGCCGCTGCCGCTGCTCCGGCTGCTGAGAGCACCGGAACGGAGGCCTGACCGACATGCTGATCCCTCGCAGGGTCAAGCACCGCAAGCAGCACCACCCCAAGCGGTCCGGCATGGCCAAGGGCGGCACGGAGCTGGCGTTCGGCGAGTACGGCATCCAGGCCGTCACCCCGGCGTACGTCACGAACCGTCAGATCGAGGCCGCTCGTATCGCGATGACCCGCCACATCAAGCGTGGCGGCAAGGTCTGGATCAACATCTACCCGGACCGTCCGCTGACGAAGAAGCCCGCCGAGACCCGCATGGGTTCCGGTAAGGGTTCGCCGGAGTGGTGGGTCGCGAACGTCAAGCCCGGTCGGGTGATGTTCGAGCTGTCCTACCCGAACGAGAAGACTGCGCGTGAGGCGCTCACCCGCGCTGCTCACAAGCTCCCGATGAAGTGCCGGATCGTGCGGCGCGAGGCAGGTGAGTCGTGATGGCGGCCGGTACCAAGGCGTCCGAGCTGCGTGAGCTGAACAACGAGGACCTCGTTGGCAAGCTGCGTGAGGCCAAGGAAGAACTGTTCAACCTCCGCTTCCAGGCGGCGACCGGACAGCTCGAGAACCACGGCCGGCTGAAGGCCGTCCGCAAGGACATCGCCCGGATCTACACCCTGATGCGGGAGCGCGAGCTCGGCATCGAGACGGTGGAGAGCGCCTGATGAGCGAGACGAATGTGACTGAGAACGCAACGCAGAGCCGCGGCTTCCGCAAGACCCGCGAGGGTCTGGTCGTCAGCGACAAGATGGACAAGACCGTCGTCGTCGCCGTCGAGGACCGCGTCAAGCACGCGCTGTACGGCAAGGTCATCCGCCGTACCAACAAGCTCAAGGCGCACGACGAGCAGAACGCCGCGGGTGTCGGCGACCGTGTCCTCCTCATGGAGACCCGGCCGCTGTCCGCGACCAAGCGCTGGCGCGTCGTCGAGATCCTCGAGAAGGCCAAGTAACCCCTGAGGGCAGCAGCCCTCAGGTCAGTTCCGCCAGGCTCGGCAGGGGCTTGATATATCGAGCCCCTGCCGGGAACCGGCAGACGATCAGGAGATAGACGTGATCCAGCAGGAGTCGCGACTGCGCGTCGCCGACAACACGGGAGCGAAGGAGATCCTTTGCATCCGTGTTCTCGGTGGCTCCGGTCGCCGCTACGCGGGCATCGGTGACGTCATCGTCGCCACCGTGAAGGACGCGATCCCCGGTGGCAACGTGAAGAAGGGTGACGTCATCAAGGCGGTCATCGTGCGCACCGTGAAGGAGCGCCGCCGCCCGGACGGTTCGTACATCCGCTTCGACGAGAACGCGGCCGTCATCCTCAAGAACGATGGCGACCCCCGCGGCACCCGTATCTTCGGCCCGGTGGGCCGTGAGCTGCGCGAGAAGAAGTTCATGAAGATCATCTCGCTCGCGCCGGAGGTGCTGTAACCGATGAAGATCAAGAAGGGCGACCTGGTCCAGGTCATCACCGGTAAGGACAAGGGCAAGCAGGGCAAGGTCATCGCGGCCTTCCCCCGCGAGGACCGCGTCCTGGTCGAGGGTGTCAACCGGGTCAAGAAGCACACCAAGGCCGGACAGACCGCTCGTGGTTCGAAGACCGGCGGCATCGTGACGACCGAGGCCCCGATCCACGTGAGCAACGTTCAGCTCGTGGTGGAGAAGGACGGCAAGAAGGTCGTCACCCGCGTCGGGTTCCGCTTCGACGACGACGGCAGCAAGATCCGCGTTGCCAAGCGGACCGGTGAGGACATCTGATGACTGCCACCACCAGTGCACCGCGTCTCAAGACGCGCTACCGCGAAGAGATCCAGGGCAAGCTGCAGGAGCAGTTCTCGTACGGGAACGTCATGCAGATCCCGGGCCTCACCAAGGTCGTGGTCAACATGGGTGTGGGCGACGCCGCCCGCGACTCCAAGCTGATCGAGGGCGCCATCCGCGACCTCACCACGATCACCGGCCAGAAGCCGGCCGTCACCAAGGCCCGCAAGTCCATCGCGCAGTTCAAGCTGCGTGAGGGCCAGCCGATCGGCGCCCACGTCACCCTCCGCGGTGACCGCATGTGGGAGTTCCTGGACCGCCTGGTGTCGCTCGCGCTGCCGCGCATCCGCGACTTCCGCGGTCTGTCGCCGAAGCAGTTCGACGGCCGGGGCAACTACACCTTCGGTCTCACGGAGCAGGTCATGTTCCACGAGATCGACCAGGACAAGATCGACCGTGTCCGGGGTATGGACATCACCGTGGTGACCACGGCGACCAACGACGAAGAGGGCCGGGCCCTGCTGCGTCACCTCGGCTTCCCGTTCAAGGAGGCGTGAGCCGTGGCGAAGAAGGCTCTCATTGCGAAGGCCGCCCGCAAGCCGAAGTTCGGCGTGCGCGGCTACACCCGCTGCCAGCGCTGCGGCCGTCCGCACTCCGTGTACCGCAAGTTCGGCCTGTGCCGCGTGTGCCTTCGTGAGATGGCTCACCGTGGCGAGCTGCCGGGCGTGACCAAGAGCTCCTGGTAATCGGCCCTCCCGTCTCCCACCACCGCCCTCAAAGGGCGCCCTGGCGGGCGAAAGACGGAATTTAGGGCTGATACCGGAGGCTCTCGGTAAGCAATGGATGGCGAGGCCCGCCCGCCCACTCCCGTAGAGTGGAAGGGTTGGGCGCTCGCCGCCCAGAATTCTTACTACGCCGTAGGTCCCCGCGCCGCACCCGTGCCCACCGTGAGTTGGGTGAGAGGGATGGCGCATACAGGAAACCCCGGCGAGAGAGGCCGAAGGCCATCATGACCATGACCGATCCGATCGCAGACATGCTGACGCGTCTGCGAAACGCGAACTCGGCGTACCACGACTCCGTCGTGATGCCCCACAGCAAGATCAAGTCGCACATCGCGGAGATCCTCCAGCAGGAGGGCTACATCACCGGCTGGAAGGTCGAGGACGCCGAGGTCGGCAAGAACCTCACCCTCGAGCTGAAGTTCGGCCCGAACCGCGAGCGCTCGATCGCCGGCATCAAGCGGATTTCGAAGCCGGGCCTGCGGGTCTACGCAAAGTCCACCAACCTGCCGAAGGTGCTCGGCGGCCTGGGCGTGGCGATCATCTCCACGTCGTACGGGCTCCTCACCGACAAGCAGGCCGGCAAGAAGGGCGTGGGTGGGGAAGTCCTCGCCTACGTCTGGTAACAGGGAACGGAGGAAGCAACATGTCGCGTATTGGCAAGCTGCCCATCCAGGTTCCCGCTGGTGTGGACGTCACCATCGATGGCCGCACGGTCGCCGTGAAGGGCCCCAAGGGCTCTCTCTCGCACACCGTCGCCGCGCCGATCGATGTCGCCAAGGGTGAGGACAACACTCTCGTTGTCACCCGCCCGAACGACGAGCGTCAGAACAAGGCCCTGCACGGCCTGTCCCGCACGCTGGTGGCGAACATGATCACCGGCGTGACCCAGGGATACAGCAAGGCGCTCGAGATCAGCGGTGTCGGCTACCGCGTCCTGGCGAAGGGCTCCAACCTGGAGTTCTCGCTGGGCTACAGCCACCCGATCCTGGTGGAGGCCCCCGAGGGCATCTCCTTCAAGGTGGAATCCCCGACCAAGCTGAGCGTCGAGGGCATCGACAAGCAGAAGGTCGGCGAGGTCGCCGCGAACATCCGCAAGCTGCGCCGCCCGGACCCGTACAAGGCCAAGGGCGTCAAGTACGCGGGCGAGGTCATCCGCCGCAAGGTCGGAAAGGCTGGTAAGTAAGCCATGACATACGGTGTGAAGATCGCTAAGGGCGACGCGCGCAAGGCCGCGGCCGTCAAGCGCCGTCACATCCGCGTCCGCAAGCGGGTCTCCGGTACGCCGGAGCGCCCCCGCCTCGTCGTGACGCGGTCCAACCGTCACATGGTGGCCCAGGTCATCGACGACATCGCGGGCCACACGGTGGCCTCGGCGTCGACCCTGGACACCTCCATCCGTGGCGCCGAGGGTGACAAGAGCGCTCAGGCCAAGCAGGTCGGCGCGCTGGTCGCCGAGCGGGCGAAGGCCGCGGGCGTCGAGGCGGTCGTGTTCGACCGCGGCGGCAACAGGTACGCGGGGCGGATCGCCGCTCTGGCGGACGCTGCCCGTGAGGCCGGGCTGCAGTTCTAGGCCCCGGTTCCAACGCAAAGCGGAAACGAGAGAGGTAAATCCAATGGCTGGACCCCAGCGCCGCGGTGGCGGCGCCGGTGGCGGCGAGCGGCGGGACCGGAAGGACCGGCGGGACGGCGGCGCAGCTGCCGAGAAGACCGCTTACGTCGAGCGTGTTGTCGCGATCAACCGCGTCGCCAAGGTTGTGAAGGGTGGTCGTCGCTTCAGCTTCACCGCGCTGGTCGTGGTGGGCGACGGTGACGGCACCGTGGGTGTCGGTTACGGCAAGGCCAAGGAGGTGCCGGCCGCGATCGCCAAGGGCGTGGAGGAGGCCAAGAAGCACTTCTTCAAGGTCCCCCGGATCGCCGGCACCATCCCGCACCCGATCCAGGGTGAGGAGGCCGCGGGTGTCGTGCTGCTCAAGCCGGCGTCCCCCGGTACCGGTGTGATCGCCGGTGGCCCGGTGCGTGCCGTGCTCGAGTGCGCGGGCATCCACGACGTGCTGAGCAAGTCGCTCGGCTCGTCGAACCCGATCAACATCGTGCACGCCACGGTGGCCGCTCTGCGGGGCCTTCAGCGCCCCGAGGAGATCGCCGCCCGCCGTGGTCTGCCGCTCGAGGACGTCGCCCCCGCCGCTCTGCTGCGGGCGCGTGCCGGGGTGGGTGTGTGAGCATGGCCCGCCTGAAGATCACGCAGACGAAGTCGTACATCGGCAGCAAGCAGAACCACCGCGACACCCTGCGTTCGCTCGGGCTGAAGAAGCTCGGCGACGTGGTTGTCAAGGAGGACCGCCCCGAGTTCCGCGGCATGGCGACCACCGTGCGGCACCTCGTGACGGTCGAGGAGGTCGACTGACATGGCGGAGAACAACCCGCTGAAGGTCCACAACCTCCGGCCCGCCCCGGGCGCCAAGACCGCCAAGACCCGTGTCGGTCGTGGTGAGGCGTCCAAGGGTAAGACCGCTGGTCGTGGTACCAAGGGCACCAAGGCCCGTTACCAGGTTCCGGAGCGCTTCGAGGGTGGGCAGATGCCCCTCCACATGCGGCTCCCGAAGCTGAAGGGCTTCAAGAACCCCTTCCGCACCGAGTACCAGGTCGTGAACCTGGACAAGCTGGCCGCGCTCTACCCGCAGGGTGGCGAGGTCACGGTGGCCGACCTGGTCGCCAAGGGTGCGGTGCGCAAGAACCAGCTCGTCAAGGTGCTGGGCTCCGGTGAGGTCTCCGTGGCGCTCCAGGTGACGGTCGACGCCGTCTCCGGTTCCGCCAAGGAGAAGATCACCGCCGCCGGCGGCACTGTCACCGAGCTCGTCTGAGCAACGTGCGAAACTGGCCGGGGATGCCCCAGATACGGGGCATCCCCGGTTGGTCGTTCCTAGGGGAGCCAGGACGCCGGTAAGGTGGCAGGCGCTGTTACCTTCCGTGCGGTACGTCTCCGTACGGGTCCTGGCTGATAAGTATTCGTCGATCCTCAAGACCGTCACCTCTCGCGCAACGAACCGCGGGGGGCGCAGGAGGCACCGTGCTCACCGCGTTCGCCCGGGCGTTCAAGACGCCCGACCTGCGCAAGAAGCTGCTGTTCACGCTGGGCATCATCGTGCTGTTCCGGCTCGGGCAACACGTCCCGATCCCGGGCATCGACTATAAGAACGTCCAGACGTGCATGGACTTGGCCAAGGGCCAGCAGGGGCTGTTCGGCCTGGTCAACATGTTCAGTGGTGGCGCACTGCTCCAGATCACCATCTTCGCGCTCGGGATCATGCCGTACATCACGGCGAGCATCATCCTTCAGCTGCTGACCGTGGTGATCCCGCGTCTCGAGGCCCTCAAGAAGGAGGGCCAGACCGGGCAGGCGAAGATCACGCAGTACACCCGATACCTGACCGTCGCGCTGGCCATCCTCCAGGGGACGGGCCTGGTCGCCACCGCGCGCAGCGGTTCGCTGTTCCAGAGCTGCCCGGTCGGCAGTCAGATCGTCCGGGACGATTCGATCTTCACGACCGCCGTGATGGTCATCACGATGACCGCCGGCACCGCGCTGATCATGTGGCTCGGTGAGCTCGTCACCGACCGCGGCATCGGCAACGGCATGTCGATCCTGATGTTCGTCTCGATCGCCGCCGGTTTCCCCAGCGCCATGTGGAGCATCAAGCAGCAGGGCAAGATCATGGGCGGCTGGCTGGAGTTCGGCCTGGTGATCGTCTGCGGTCTGGCCATGGTCGGCCTGGTGGTCTTCGTCGAGCAGGCGCAGCGCCGCATCCCGGTGCAGTACGCCAAGCGGATGATCGGCCGTCGCAGTTACGGCGGCACGTCCACCTACATCCCGATGAAGGTGAACCAGGCGGGTGTGATCCCCGTGATCTTCGCCTCGTCCCTGCTCTACATTCCCGCGCTGATCGTCCAGTTCAGCCAGTCCAAGGCGGGCTGGGCCAACTGGATCTCGCAGAACCTGGTCAAGGGCGACCACCCGATCTACATCACCGCGTACTTCCTGCTGATCGTCTTCTTCGCGTTCTTCTACGTCGCCATCAGCTTCAACCCCGAAGAAGTTGCCGACAACATGAAGAAGTATGGTGGGTTCATCCCGGGTATTCGGGCTGGTCGTCCCACTGCTGAGTATCTGAGCTACGTGCTGAACCGCATCACGTGGCCCGGTGCGCTCTATCTGGGTCTGATCGCCCTGGTACCCACGGTGGCGCTCGTGACGCTCAACGCGAATCAGAACTTCCCGTTCGGCGGCACGAGCATCCTGATCATCGTGGGTGTCGGCCTGGAGACCGTGAAGCAGATCGAGAGCCAGCTTCAGCAGCGACACTACGAAGGGTTCCTCCGCTGATGCGAATCGTCCTCGTCGGGCCTCCTGGAGCCGGCAAGGGTACGCAGGCCGCGTACCTGGCCGAGAACCTGTCGATCCCGCACATCTCCACGGGCGACCTCTTCCGCGCGAACATCAGCCAGGGCACACCGCTCGGCAAGCAGGCGCAGGAGTACATGAGGGCCGGGCAGCTGGTACCGGACGAGGTCACGGTCGGCATGGCCGAGGACCGGATGGGCCAGCCGGACGCCGCGGGCGGCTTCCTGCTCGACGGCTTCCCGCGCAACCTGGCCCAGGCCGAGGCGCTGGACGCCTTCCTGCGGGCCAACGACCTGACGCTGGACGCGGTGCTGGACCTGGAGGTCCCGGAGGACGAGGTGGTCAAGCGCATCGCCGGCCGCCGCACCTGCCGCAACGACAGCGCGCACACCTTCCACGTCGAGTACAAGAAGCCCGAGACCGAGGGCGTGTGCGACGTGTGCGGCGGCGAGCTGTACCAGCGCGAGGACGACAGCGAGGAAACCGTCCGCAAGCGCCTCGAGGTCTACCACCGCGAGACCGAGCCGATCATCGACTACTACAAGGCCAAGGGCCAGGTCGTGACGATCCCGGCGCTCGGCAAGGTGTCCGAGGTGACGCAGCGCGCGATGGGCGCTCTGGCCGCCAAGGCGGCCTGACCGGCCGCGAGGACCGGAATACCGGCCGTGGTGCCCCTCCGGGGCGCCACGGCCGTACTGTTGAGCAGATACGTCACGGCACGACGACCGCAGCACCAGAGACTGATCCCGGAAGGCACCCCATGGTGGAGATCAAGACAGCCGAGCAGATCGCGAAGATGCGCGAGGCGGGGCTGGTCGTCGCCGCTATCCACGAGGCGACGCGCGCGGCCGCGGTGCCCGGTGCCTCCACCAAGGACCTGGACGACGTCGCCCGCAAGGTGATCGCCGACCACGGTGCCAAGTCGAACTTCCTGGGGTACGGCGGCTTCCCCGCGACCATCTGCACCTCGGTGAACGACATCGTGGTGCACGGCATCCCGGACCGGGAGACCGTGCTGAAGGACGGCGACCTCCTGTCCATCGACGCGGGTGCGATCATCGACGGCTGGCACGGGGACGCCGCCTTCACCGTCTTCGTCGGCGAGGGCCACGCCCCGGAGCTGCTCGAGCTGAGCCGGGTCACCGAGGAGTCGATGTGGGCCGGGATCGCCGCGGTCCGCAAGGGCAACCGGCTGATCGACATCTCCAAGGCGATCGAGGGCTACATCCGGCGCCAGCCGCGTCCGGCCTCCGGCAAGTACGGGATCATCGAGGACTACGGCGGCCACGGCATCGGCAGCCAGATGCACATGGACCCGCACCTGCTGAACTACGTCTCCCGGAAGCGCGGCAAGGGCCCGAAGCTGGTGCCGGGCTTCTGCATCGCGATCGAGCCGATGGTGAGCCTCGGCACCGCGAAGACGCACGTCCTCGCCGACGACTGGACCGTCAAGACGGACGACGGCACCTGGTCCAGCCACTGGGAGCACTCGGTCGCGCTGACCGAGGAGGGCCCGCTGGTGCTGACGGCGGTGGACGGCGGCAAGGCGAAGCTGGCCGAGCTGGGCGTGGAGACCGCGCCGGATCCGCTGGCCTGATTCCGTCGCCCTCCGTGATCTTCTTTGGCATAAACACCGCGGAATCCGGGCATGCTGCCCCGGATTCGTGTTTCGGGATGCCCTGACGTAGACTGACACGTCGGCTCACGCATGCCCTCCCGCATGTCGCGAGCCGATCAAGGTAGCCGATCCCGAAAGCAGGACATGGCCAAGAAGCAAGGCGCCATCGAAATCGAGGGCACCGTGATCGAGTCTCTGCCGAACGCGATGTTCAAGGTGGAGCTTCAGAACGGTCACAAGGTCCTCGCGCACATCAGCGGCAAGATGCGCATGCACTACATCCGCATCCTGCCCGATGACCGAGTCGTCGTGGAGCTCTCTCCGTACGACCTCACGCGCGGACGGATCGTCTACCGCTACAAGTAGATCTCACGACCCGGAGAACCTCACACCATGAAGGTCAAGCCGAGCGTCAAGAAGATCTGCGACAAGTGCAAGGTGATCCGCCGCCACGGGCGGGTCATGGTCATCTGCGACAACCTGCGCCACAAGCAGCGCCAGGGCTGACGCACGCCGGCCGCAGACCTGCACCTCTCGCAGCAATCTTCGCGCGACGCATAACTATACGTACATACGCAGTCACCCGTTCCCGTCTCGGTTTCCACGCCGGAGGGGACGACACCCCCGGTCGGAGGCCGGGGACCCGGCCCGCCCGGCCGGGAGTGGTGCTGCGGAAGACCTCCGACAACCATCTGGAGCCAGATTCATGGCACGCCTTGCAGGCGTTGATCTCCCGCGCGAAAAGCGCGTCGAGGTCGCCCTCACCTACGTCTTCGGCATCGGTCGCACCCTTGCCCAGCAGACGCTCGCCAACACCGGTGTGAACCCGGACACCCGCGTTCGCGACCTGGCCGAAGAGGACCTGGTCAAGATCCGCGAGTACGTGGACAACAACATCAAGACCGAGGGTGACCTCCGTCGTGAGATTCAGGCCGACATCCGCCGCAAGGTGGAGATCGGCTGCTACCAGGGCCTGCGTCACCGCCGCGGCCTGCCGGTCCACGGCCAGCGCACCAGCACCAACGCCCGCACCCGCAAGGGCCCGCGTCGCGCGATCGCCGGTAAGAAGAAGCCGGGCAAGAAGTAGTCCGCACCGGACGCTGCCAAGCGGTCCGAGCTGTAGGACCGACCACCTCCACGGGAGAATTCAGGAATGCCTCCGAAGAGCAGGACGGCCGGCGCCAAGAAGGTGCGCCGCAAGGAGAAGAAGAACGTCGCCCACGGGCACGCTCACATCAAGAGCACGTTCAACAACACCATCGTTTCGATCACGGACCCCACCGGGAACGTGATTTCTTGGGCCTCGGCCGGCCACGTCGGCTTCAAGGGCTCGCGCAAGTCCACTCCGTTCGCCGCGCAGATGGCCGCCGAGTCGGCCGCCCGCCGCGCGCAGGAGCACGGCATGCGCAAGGTCGACGTGTTCGTCAAGGGTCCGGGCTCCGGCCGTGAGACCGCGATCCGCTCGCTCCAGGCCACCGGCCTGGAGGTGGGCTCGATCCAGGACGTCACTCCGACTCCGCACAACGGATGCCGCCCGCCCAAGCGCCGGCGCGTCTGACCCGCTGCTGAAGTAGGAGACAACTAGAAAATGGCGCGTTACACCGGGGCCGACTGCAAGCGTTGCCGTCGGGAAAAGCAGAAGCTCTTCCTCAAGGGGAGCAAGTGCGAGAGCGCAAAGTGCCCGATTGAGATCCGTCCTTACCCCCCGGGTGAGCACGGTCGCGGGCGCACCAAGGACAGCGAGTACCTCCTTCAGCTTCGGGAGAAGCAGAAGGCGACCCGCATCTACGGCGTCCTTGAGAAGCAGTTCCGTGGCTACTACGCGGAGGCGAACAAGAAGACCGGCAAGACCGGTGAGAACCTTCTTCGCATCCTCGAGACGCGGCTGGACAACGTGGTCTACCGGGCGGGCTTCGCCAAGTCCCGGGACCACGCCCGCCAGCTGGTCCGCCACGGACACTTCACCGTGAACGGTGTCAAGACCGACATTCCGTCGGCTCGTGTCTCCGTGAACGACATCATCGAGGTTCGTCAGAAGTCCCGGACCATGACCCCCTTCCAGGTGGCCGTGGCCGAGGCGGGCGAGCGCACCGTGCCGGCGTGGCTGGAGGCCATTCCGTCGCAGCTGCGGATCCTCGTGCACTCGATGCCCGAGCGCCAGGTGATCGACACCCAGGTGCAGGAGCAGCTGATCGTCGAGCTCTACTCCAAGTAGTAGAGGGTGACGATACGGGCGGTACGGCGCCGTTTGGCACGTACCGCCCGTACCATTGAAGGGTTCGGCGTCAAATAGCGGGCGCCGGAGACTGGAGGAAAACCCCATGCTGATCGCTCAGCGTCCCTCGTTGACCGAAGAGGTCGTCGACGAGTTCCGCTCCCGGTTCGTGATCGAGCCGCTGGAGCCGGGCTTCGGCTACACCCTCGGAAACTCCCTGCGTCGTACGCTCCTCTCCTCGATTCCCGGTGCGGCGGTCACGTCCATCCGGATCGACGGGGTCCTGCACGAGTTCACCACCGTGCCGGGCGTCAAGGAGGACGTCACCGACCTCATCCTCAACATCAAGCAGCTGGTCGTCTCCTCGGAGCACGACGAGCCGGTCGTGATGTACCTGCGCAAGCAGGGCCCGGGTCTGGTCACCGCCGCCGACATCGCCCCGCCGGCCGGTGTCGAGGTGCACAACCCGGACCTGGTCCTGGCCACGCTGAACGGCAAGGGCAAGCTGGAGATGGAGCTGACCGTCGAGCGCGGTCGCGGCTACGTCTCCGCCGTCCAGAACAAGCAGGTCGGCCAGGAGATCGGCCGGATCCCGGTCGACTCGATCTACTCGCCGGTCCTCAAGGTCACCTACAAGGTCGAGGCGACCCGTGTCGAGCAGCGCACCGACTTCGACAAGCTGATCGTCGACGTCGAGACCAAGCAGGCCATGCGCCCGCGCGACGCCATGGCGTCGGCCGGTAAGACCCTGGTCGAGCTGTTCGGCCTGGCCCGCGAGCTGAACGTGGACGCCGAGGGCATCGACATGGGCCCGTCCCCGACGGACGCCGCCCTGGCCGCCGATCTGGCGCTGCCGATCGAGGAGCTGGAGCTCACGGTCCGCTCGTACAACTGCCTCAAGCGTGAGGGCATCCACTCCGTGGGCGAGCTCGTCGCGCGCTCCGAGGCGGACCTGCTCGACATCCGCAACTTCGGCGCCAAGTCGATCGACGAGGTCAAGGCGAAGCTGGCCGGTATGGGCCTCGCGCTCAAGGACAGCCCGCCCGGATTCGACCCGACCGCCGCCGCGGACGCCTTCGGCGCGGACGACGACGCGGACGCCGGTTTCGTGGAGACCGAGCAGTACTGAGACCTCCGGCGGGCGCACGCTCGTCGGTAACTGACACCGGTACCTGATACGGCCGGTGCAGACATCTAGGAGATACACCATGCCGAAGCCCACCAAGGGCGCCCGTCTGGGCGGCAGTGCTGCGCACGAGCGGCTCCTGCTGGCGAACCTCGCCACCGCGCTGTTCGAGCACGGCCGGATCACCACCACCGAGGCGAAGGCCCGCCGCCTGCGCCCGGTCGCGGAGAAGCTGGTCACCAAGGCGAAGAAGGGCGACCTTCACAACCGCCGTCTGGTGCTCCAGACCGTCCGGGACAAGAGCGTCGTGCACACTCTCTTCACCGAGATCGCGCCGCGCTACGAGAACCGGCCGGGTGGCTACACCCGCATCACCAAGATCGGCAACCGTCGTGGCGACAACGCCCCGATGGCGGTCATCGAGCTGGTCGAGGCCCTGACCGTGCAGCAGGAGGCGGTCGGCGAGGCCGAGGCCGCCACCAAGCGCACCGCGAAGGACGCCGCCGGCGACCAGGCCGTCGCGGACCTCAAGAAGGACGAGGCCACCGAGGCCCCGGCCGAGGCCGCTGAGGAGTCCAAGGACGCCTGAGGCGTCTGACGACTTGTCGTACGGGCGGGCCCGCTCCCAGATTCTGGGTGCGGGCCCGTTCCGCGTTGCGAGCAGTTGAGAGGAACGGTTGCGTGAGTGACGAGGCGGCGCCCGGTTCCGTACGGGTCCGGCTGGATCTGAGTTACGACGGCAAGGACTTCTCGGGCTGGGCCAAGCAGCGCGAGCGGCGCACCGTCCAGGGCGAGCTGGAGAGCGCCCTGCGCACGGTGACCCGGTCGCCGGAGACGCATGAACTGACGGTCGCGGGCCGCACCGACGCCGGGGTGCACGCCCGCGGGCAGGTCGCGCACGTCGATCTGCCGGAGGAGCTCTGGGCCGAGCACCGGGACAAGCTGCTGCGCCGGCTGGCGGGGCGGCTGCCGCACGACGTACGGGTCCGGCGGGTCGCGGAGGCGCCGCCCGGCTTCAACGCGCGCTTCTCGGCGATCTGGCGGCGGTACGCCTACCGGGTGGTGGACCACCCGGGCGGCGTCGATCCGCTGCTGCGCGGCCATGTGCTGTGGCACGACTGGGCGCTGGACGTGGACGCCATGAACGCGGCCTCGGCGCCGCTGCTCGGCGAGCACGACTTCGCCGCTTACTGCAAGCGGCGGGACGGCGCCACCACCATCCGCACCCTCCAGAAGCTGAGCTGGGAGCGCGGCGCGGACGGGGTGATCACGGCGACGGTGCGGGCCGACGCCTTCTGCCACAACATGGTCCGCTCGCTGGTCGGCGCGCTGCTGTTCGTCGGCGACGGCCACCGCCCGGTGGACTGGCCCGGGAAGGTGCTGGCGGCGGGGGTGCGGGATTCGGCGGTCCATGTCGTACGCCCCCACGGACTGACCCTCGAAGAGGTCGGCTACCCGGCCGACGAGCTGCTCGCGGCCCGGAACAAGGAGGCCCGCAACAAGCGTTCACTACCGGGTGCGGGGTGCTGCTGACCTGCGGCGGGTATGTGATCGAGATCAACGGGCACACGATTTCGCGCATCTGTGTCTGGAGCCGGAGCACAGGAGATCGATAACATTTGCGCCGCAGAGTCCGGGTGGCCGACCGGGAAGGGACCGATCCGCGTGAGTACCAGTGAGGCCGCCGTACGTGAACAGCTCACGAGGGCTCTGCGGGAGCGTGACGAGGAGATCGCCGACCGCTGGGTCGCCCTCCAGCTGGAGCAGGCGCTGCTCGGCACCGACATCAGCGAGGCCGAACTCCGCGAGGAGGCCGACTCGTTGATCGACGCGCTGGTCCCGGGGCTGGAGAGCGATGTCCCGGCGGACCGGGTCGTCACCTCCCACCCGGGGCTGCACGAGGCGGTCGTCGGACTGTCCATGCGCCGGGCCCAGGCCGGGGCCACCCCGACCGCCACCTCCCTCGCGGTGCTGGCGCTCAAGGAGGCGCTGCTGAAGGCCGTACAGCGGGAGACCCGGGACGCCGAGGAGCTGTTCGCCACGGCGGTCTTCATCAACCGGCTGCTCGATGTGGCCGGAGCGCTGTCCTTCGAGACGTACGTGGAGGGCCGCGAGGAGATCATCCGGCGGCAGAGCCAGCAGCTCATGGAGCTGTCCACGCCGGTGGTGCGGCTGTGGAAGCAGGTGCTGGCGGTGCCGCTGATCGGCACGCTGGACACCGCGCGGACCCAGATCGTCATGGAGAACCTGCTCCAGGCGATACAGGACCATGAGGCGCTGGTCGCGATCATCGACATCACGGGCGTCTCGACGGTGGACACCGCCGTCGCCCAGCACCTCATGCAGACCGTCAACGCGGTGCGGCTGATGGGCGCGGACTGTGTGATCAGCGGCATCCATCCGTCCATCGCCCAGACCATCGCCCAGCTCGGCATCGACCTGTCCACCATCCTCACGCGGGCGACGCTGGCCGATGCGCTGGCCGCCGCGATCAAGCTGATCGACGGGCCCGGCCCGGACGGGGAAGCGGGGGAGAACCCGTGACCGAACACCGCCCGGTGGGCGTTCCGATTCTGCGTCTGGGCGACGTCCTGGTCACCGGACTGCTCAACGAGCTGGACGACCGGGCCGCCATCGCCTTCACCGAGGAGCTGACGGCCCGCATCTCCGCCGAAGGGGCGCGGGGGGTGCTCATCGACATCTCCCGGCTGGAGATCATCGACTCCTTCGTGGCGCGCACCCTGATGGAACTGACCACGGTGTCCCGGCTGCTGGGCGCCCGGGTGATCGTGGCGGGCATGCGGCCCCCGGTGGCGATCACTCTGGTGGAGCTGGGGATCGAACTGGTCGGTGTGGAGACCGCACTCAACCCGGAACAGGGCTTGGCCGCACTGGGGTGGCGGCAGGCCCAGGAACCCCTGGGAGGGTCCCGACGTGGTGCTGCCCCGTGAGTCCACCGTCGCTTCCCGGCCGGGACCGGCGCCCCGCGCGGGCGACGGCGAGGCGGGCGCGCCCGTGACCCGCCAGGTCACCCATCAGGTCCGTACCGAGGAGGATCTGCTGGCGGTACGGCACGCGGTGCGCGCGGCCACCGTCGAGGTCGGGTTCGGGATCGTCGACCAGACCCGGGTGGTCACGGCGGCCAGCGAGCTGGCCCGTAACGCCTATGTCCACGGCGGGGGCGGCACCCTGACGATCGAGCAGGTGCGCGGCCCCGCCGGGCGCGGGCTGCGGCTGATCGTCAAGGACGACGGACCCGGCATCGCGGACCTCGACACGGCGCTCACCGACGGCTTCACCACCGGCGCGGGGCTCGGTCACGGGCTGGGCGGGGCCCGCCGGCTGATGGACGAGTTCACGGTGCACTCCGGCGCCGGACAGGGCACGGTCGTGGTCGCCACCCGGTGGACGGTCCGGTGATCCGTACGACGGTGACCCCCACCGCCCAGGTACGGATCGACCACCGCAGCGCGGTCCACCTGGCGGCCGAGACGGCACGGCGTACGGCGCGCGAGTGCGGGCTGCCCGGCGCGCTGCCCGACCGGGCGGCCGTGGTCGCCTCGGAGCTGGCCACCAACCTCGACAAGCACGCCAGCGACGGCACCCTCTACATCCAGCCCGTGCCGCTCGGCGAGGGCGTGGAGATCCTGGCCGCCGACCGCGGCCCCGGCATGGCCGAACTGGAGCGCTGCCTCACGGACGGCTACACCACGGCCGGAACCCTCGGTGTGGGGCTCGGCGCGGTGACCCGGCTCGCCACCCACTTCGTCATCCGCACCGGTACGCAAGCCGGTGCCGAGGCCGGGACCTGGGCCTGCGCCCGGCTCACCCCGCCCGGCGACCGGGACGCCGCGCTCCGGGGCGTGGGCTCGGTGTGCCTGGCCGTCGACGGGGAGGAGGACTGCGGCGACGCCCGCGCCGTCGCCGACACCGGCAGCACCCGCACCGCCGCCGTCCTCGACGGGCTGGGCCACGGCACTCAGGCCGCGGAGGCGGCCGGTCTCGCGCTGCGCACCTTCCACGCCGACCCCGGGCGGCCGCTGGGCGAGCTGCTGACCGGCATGCACCGCGCCCTGCGGCACACCCGCGGGGCCGCGGCCGGTCTGCTGCGCCTCCACGCGGACCACGCCGAGTACTGCGGCATCGGCAACGTCCGGGTGCTGGCCCTGACCCACCAGGGCGTCCAGTCCCGGCTCACCGGACAGCCCGGGGTCGTCGGCTGGTCCATGCCCGCCCCGCACGTCCACCGCTTCCCGCTGCCGCCGGGCGCCACCGCGGTGCTCCACAGCGACGGCATCGACGCCGGATGGGCGCGCGATCCGTCGCCGTTCCTGCTCCGACTCCCGCCACCCCTGTTGTCCGCCGCACTCGTCCATGGCCATCGCCGCACCCGCGACGATGCCACGGTCCTCACGGCCAGGCCCCCACAGAGGCACCCATGACCACCCGGACCATCGGCTGCGACACGGCGGACGGGCTCAGCCGGGCCGTGCGCCGCATCGCCCGCGACCACGCCCTGGATCCCGGCGTGCGCGGACGGCTCGTGCTGTCCGTCGCGGCCGTCGCGGAACCGGCCCTGAGCGCGGCCGGACACACCTCGCTGAGCTGGACGTTCCAGTGCGAGGACGACGACCGGTCCGGGCTGCTGACCCTGGCGCTCGGTTTAGACGGCTCCGTGGCCCTGCCGTCCGCCGAGGCCGCGGCCGGGCTCCCGCTGCCCGCCGACGCGGTGACGGAACGGGGGGTGGTGTGGCGGCTCCCGGCCGTCCCGGCACCTGACGCCTCGGAGGCCGACATACCGGGGGCGGCAGCGGACGACGACGCGGCGCTGGTGGAGGAGGAGCTGCGCGCCGTGGTGGCCCGCACCGACGCGCTCACCGCCGAACACCGCCGCCTCAAGGACGAACTCGCCGAGACCAACAGCGGCGTGCTCGCCCTCTACGTCCAGCTCGACGAGCGCGACGCGCAGTTGCGCAAGGCGCACGGCCAGACCCTGCGCGAGCTGGAGGACGCGCTGCGTCCGGCGCCCCTGGAGGTCGACGGCCTGGAACTCGCCGTCCACTACGGGCCCGCGGGCACCGACGCGCCCACCGGCGGCGACCTGTACGACTGGTTCGTGCTGCCCGACGGCATGGTCCACATCACGGTCGTGGACGCGCTCGGCCACGGGGTGACCAGTACCCGCAGCGCGCTCAACGTCACCCACGCGGTGCGCACCCTCGCGCTGGAGGGCCACCACCTCCAGTCGATCGTCGCCCGCACCGACGAGATCCTGCTGCCGTTCGACCGCAGCGTGATGGCCACCGTCCTGCTGGCCCGGATCGCCCCGGCCACCGGTGAGCTGTGGGTGGCCAACGGCAGCCATCCGCCCGCGCTGCTGCTGCGCGGCGACGGCACGGCGCGCTATCTGGAGGCGCGCGGGCGCGGGATCGGGTTCCCGATGCCCGGGAGCGACCGGCTGCTGACCGAGAAGATGGCGCCGGGCGATCTCCTGCTGCTCTACACCGACGGGCTCACCGAGAGCCGTCGGGACCCCGTGGAGGGTGAGAAGCGTCTGATCGAGGCCGCGTACGAGCATCTGCACGCCCCGATCGAGGAGATCCCCGGCGCCATCGCGGACGATATGCACACCGTGATCCTTCACCCGGACGACACGCTCGCGCTGGCCGTCCGGGTCCGGTCCTGACGATCTGACGGACCTGACGGTCCCTAGGAGGACCGCAGAACCGCCGGCCGGTGGTGCCGCTGCCGCTGCCGCCTTCGCCGCAGCGCCCGGTCGTGCGGCTGCGCCCGGACCAGCTCCTCGAAGAGGGGGTGGGCGCCGAGCAGCGCCTCCCGCAGCCGGTCCGTGTCGACATGGCCCGCGCGGGCCCGCTCCGCCTCGGTGTGCAGCTGCCGGTAGCCGCCGATCGCCTGGGCGTGCCGGACGGACAGCGCCTCCAGCAGCTGCTCCGGGGACTCGGCCGGATAGCCGCGCTCGGCCGCCAGCGTGGCGAGCAGCCGGTCGGCCTCCCGCACCGAGAGCGCGGGGGACTCGACGAACCGCTCCTGGAGGCCCGACCAGCGGGCCGCGTACTGCTCCCGGGACTCCGGCGTCAGCGCCCGTATCGACAGTTCGCCGTAGCGTCGCAGTCGCTCGCTGAGCTCCCACTGCGCTGCCTTGGCGTCGCCGCGGTGCCGTGTGACGGCCCGGTCGTACTCGGGGCCGAACCGGCTGATGAGGCCGTCGCGGCTGCTCTGCCGCACGGGCCGCGCGAACACCAGCGCCACCATGGCCACCAGTGCCGCTACCAGGATGATGAGCGTGACTGACATCGGATTGCCTTCCGCAGAGATTTCCTCGCTCGAGGCTTGACATCACCCAGTGTTACCGCCATGGCCAGGGCCAAACGCGGCGGACGCGTCGGCCCCCGCCCTCAATCTTCTTGTGGTGCACAGGTAATGGCCAGGTCCCCGGATTTGCCGAGGTAGGGGCGGACACCGTGGGTGACCGGGTGGAGGTCGGTCTTGTGGCGGTCGAGGATGTCCCCGATGACCCGGCCGATGCGGATCGCGGTGGTGGAGTCGGGCGTCTTGCGGAGGGTCAGGTCCCAGCCCGCGGTGCCCTTCTGGTCGCCGCGCGCCGCGTGGATCCGCTCGTACGGAACGGTGAAGCGGAACCGGGTCGCGTCCAGCGCGGTGACGCCCGCGGTGAACGGGAGCGCCGCGCCGCGCGGGGTGGCGAGCACGCTCGCGGCGGCGTCGGCGGCGAAGCGGGCGCCGTGCAGGGTGCCCTCGACGACGAGCCCGTCGGCCTCGGCGCGGATCACCCGGGCCTCGGCGTGGGCCGGGCGGCGCCAGGCGCGCAGCGCGAGATAGCCGTCGACGGTGGGGTACGGGATCCACCAGGTGAACGGGGAGCCGGGCAGCGGATCGAGACCCACCAGCCCGCGCCCCTCGGCGAACCGGCACATCACCCGGCGGCGCACCCCGTCCGAGGAGCGCACCACGTGCACGTCCCAGCGGCCCTCGGCGAGGTCGATCGCGCGGCGGTCCAGCGTCGCGGTCCAGGGCGCGCCCGGGGCGGCAGGGGGCCGCAGCGGCACCCGGACCTGGGCGCCCCGGCCGCCGCGGTGCGTGAGGGTCAGGGCGAGGCCGGTGCCGTGCACGTCAGCGGGCTCGACCAGCACGGCCATGGTGCCGTCGGCGTCGACGCGGCAGGAGGCGACCGGGCGCAGCGGCTTGCGGATCAGCTGCTTGACCACGCTCTTGAAGGTCTTCCGGGGCACGGCCGGGTGTCCGGCGAGGGAGCCGAAGGCGCGCGCCGCGGCGGCGGGCCGGGGACCGGTCCGGGGCGACTGGCCGCGCCGGGCGAAGAGTTCGGCGAAGAGTTCCTCGTAGGCGGTGGCCAGGCGCGCCGGTGCGTACCGCTGCGCCGCGACGCGGGCCGCTTCGCCCATGGAGCGGCGCAGCGCGTCGTCCTCGATGAGGGTGAGCAGTCCCTTGGCGATGCCGTCGGCGTCGCCGACGGGGACCAGCATCCCGTCGTGGCCGTCGGTGATGATCTCGCCGGGCCCGTGCGGGCAGTCGGTGGCGACGACGGGCACCCCGCAGTGCATCGCCTCGACGATCGTCATGCCGAACGACTCCTCGCGGGAGGTGACGGCGGCGATGGCGCCCTTGGCCCATTCGGTCTCGATGGGGGAGTGGGCGCCCATCATCGTGATGTGCCCGGCGAGCCCGAGTTCGTCGATCTGGCGGCGGAGGGCGGGCGCCTGGGGGCCGCGGCCGTAGATCCGCAGGTGCCAGTCGGGGTGTTTGGCGGCGACCGTGGCCCAGGCGCTGACCAGCAGGTCGTAGCGCTTGACCGGGATGAGCCGGCCGGCGGCCACGACCAGCTTGGCGTTGCCGTCGGAGGGCTGGACGCCGGTGGCGGGCACGCAGTTGGGCAGGCCGGTCAGCAGGGTGGATATGCCGGGCAGCCGGTCGCGGTGGGTCCGCGCGTCGGCCTCGGAGACGGAGGTGTTGGCGTCGAGGCGGGCGAGGGCGGCGTCGCAGGCGGTGCGGATCTCGGCGCGGTGGGTTTCGTACAGCCGGTGTTCCTGGCCGATGCGCAGATAGCGGCCCTGCTGCCCGAGCGCGGCGAGGCAGATCACCAGGCCGGGGCGGGTGGCGATGACGACGTCGGCGTCGGTGTCGGCCAGATAGGCGGCGAGGCGCTGGTCGGTGAGCGCGTTGAAGTTGACGGTGCCTTTGGACTCCGCGGCCGGGACGTGGGCGCTGGGCTGCTTCAGCAGCGGGTTGCCGAGGTCGCCGGACTCGCGCGGGACGTCCGGGCGTTGGTCGATCAGCGGTCTGACCCGCACGCCCCGGGGGAGGGGGAGGCCCGGGGTGTCGATGGTGCGTATCAGGGAGACGATCTCCACACGGTGGCGGGCGGCGAGCGCCCCGGCCAGATTGAACGTCGACCGGATGGTGCCGCCGATCCCATAGGCGTTGTGCAGCAGAAAAGCGATCTTCATGGTGATGTACGCGCGGCCCTCTGGGTCTGCCGCGACGTGCCCTCCCCTCCGGTGTGTGCCGCCGGTGTGATGCCGATATGGAGTGAACTGAGGAACGATCGGTCGGTAAGACAGCCTGGAGGCGGAAAAGTTGCTTATGCATGTGGTGATATGGGATGCACCACATTCAGTGTGAGCTGTACAACCTTCGTCCGCACGGCGAGTCCGCGCCCGCAGAGGTTGTTCGCCACCCCTTGGTTCACGGCCGCCCCCGTTGTTGGATGGCCCGAAGGAACGCGGGGGCGTCAACCAAGGGCGGGCAGAGACGTGATGACATCCGGAGCGCGGAGCGTGCTCACCGCGGCGGCGGTCCTGGCGGCACTGGGGCTGGTGACCGGATGCGGCGGCTCGGACCGGAAGCCGGACCGGAAGGTCGCCCAGCGCGACGGCGCGGCGGCGGAGCCGCTGTCCGCGTCCGCCCTGGAGCGGGCCGCGCTGGCCAGGGCCGACCTCAAGGGCGCCGGTCTCAAGGGGTACGAGATCGGCAAGATGACGGAGCGGGAGTTCAACGGGGGCAAGGAGGCCAAGGCTCTGAAGCCCGGATGCCGGCCGCTGGCCGCGCTGATGGGCACCGGCTTCGACCCGGCGCCCCGGAACTCCGTCTATCGGAGCTACGCCGCGGCCTCGGGTCGGGACGCGGGCGTCTCCGGCATCATCCGGCTCTCCTCGTACGGGCCCGGCGACGCCGAGAAGACGGTCAAGGACCTGCGGAAGGCGATATCCGCCTGCGGGGGCGGGTTCGCGGCCACCGACGGTTCGGGGAAGCGGGCGGACGTCGCCGAGGTGACCTCGCTCGACGCGCCCGCGGCGGGCGACGAGGCGCTCGCGTACAGCATGGTCGACGACGGCAAGGACAAGGCCGTCATCGCCTTCACGGTGGTGCGTACCGGACCCCAACTCACCGTGATGTTCGGCGTGAACCTCACGAAGCCCACACAGTCCGCGGTCCCCAAAACGGTCGTGGAGCGACAGGTTCGAAAGGTGGAGGCCGCGAACCGGTCATAGGGGGTGTGAAGCCCCCCAAATCCGCCTACGACGCGCGTACGATTCGACGTACGCGGGTAAAACGGACGCGGTACGCCGAATGGCACGGGGCGGGTTTCGGGGGGAGCGCGCGGGAGTGGACCAACCCATACAGGACGCCGGGCAGGCCGGATGACCGGCTTCGGAGCGTTCGACCTCTACCAGGAGCTGGCCAGGATCCTCGGCCGGCTGACGGACAGCACCGCCTGGCGGGACCGGCTGATCCACACCGTCGAGGAGACGTACGGGGTCACGCTGCCCGTGGAGCGCCACGGCATCAAGCACTGGGACCTGCGGTCCATCGCCGAGGTCTGCGACCGCTACCCCGACGGGCTGCGCGTCCTGCTGCGCGCGGTGGGCGAGGACTACGAGGGCACCGTGGTGCTGGCGGAGGCCTGGCAGCTGGTCGACCAGTGCTGCCCGGTGCCGCTGCTGACGGACGTCGAGCGCCGGGACTTATGCGCCCTGCTGCTCGACGCCGCCGCCGAGACGGAGCTGACCACCCTGTCCCGCTACGCGTTCGAGCTGCTCGGCCGGGCCGGTGAAGGCGACGACAGCTGGAACGGCCGGGTGGAGCGGCTGGTGCGCGACCTGGAGGACGACGTCGAGGTGGAGGGCCGGGCGCCCGCGCTGATGACGTTCGTGGAGCGGGTGGCGGCGGGCGAGCGGCCCGCGCTGCGCAAGGGGCTGCGGCAGTGGAACCACCAGGTCGCCAAGCGGCTCGACTGGCCTCCCGGGCTGCTCTCCGCCACCCGCGAGCGGGAGGCGGCCGCGGCGGGGCTGCCGGTCGGGGAGCGCAGCCTGGTGGTGGAGATCTCGTCCCGCCGCGCGGCGGCCGCCCTGTTCAGCATCCGGGCACGGCTCATGGACGACCGGGCGCGGGAGTTCCCGGTGCTCTGTGACGCCCGCGCCCGGGGGCGGGACGAGCTGGAAGCGCGGGTCGCGGCGGTCCACCGGGAGGCCATCGAGCGGCTGGGGCTGCTCGCCCCGGGGCTCCAGGTGGAGTTCGTCCTGCCGCTGCATCTGATCTGGCTGGACGTCGACCGGTTCGAGGTACGCCCGGCGGGACTGTCGTCGCGGCCGATCGGCGAGGACCACACGGTCGTGGTCCGCCCGTGGGAGCGGCTGCGGCTGCCGCACGTCAACCACCATCTGCGGGGCCGCTGGCGCTGGCTCCAGAGCCATGGCCGGGAGTACCAGGAGGCGGCCGTGGAGTGGGTCGACCCGGGGGTGGTGCTGGAGCCCCGGAGGCTGCGCCGACGGCTGCGGCACGCCCGGACACCGGTCTGTTTCGTACTGTTCGAGCCGCCCCGGCACACCGGGGACGAGGCCACGGACTATCTGTCCGTGCTGCTGGAGGCGGGTATTCCGGCCCTGGTCGGGGTACGCAGCGGGGGCGAAACGGTCGCAGGGCGCCAAGAAATACGAAACTTCCTCAGAACGGCACTCACCGATCTCCCCGAGCGGGTAAGACTATTGAGAGGCGGACTGCGACCTGGAGGAAGCGGCGAGATGCTGTCGGTGGACCTCGACGTGAACCTCGACGTGGACCTCAGCCTCGTGTGGGACAGCCCGGACGGCCTGGAGGAGCTGCGGTCCGTACTGCTGCATCCGCCGATCAGGGGGGAACATGACCGATCGGTATGACATCGACGGCGTCCCGGGCGGCCCGGACACCCCGCACGACGCGGGCGGCGGGGAGCGCGCGGGCGCCCCGCCCTGGTGGGTGTTCCACGACAGCGGCCTGGAGCCGTCCGGGGAGCGCGCGGCGCCGCCGATCCCGGCACCGCCGCCCTGGCGGGTCTTCGAGGACGCCGGCACGCCGCTGCCCCCGCCCGGCACCG
>NZ_RIBZ01000875.1:0-33831 GCF_003721215.1 Streptomyces botrytidirepellens | reverse complement strand
GCCCGTCCGGCGCGAGGCCGCGCCCGAGCGGTCCGGCGGCGGGCTGCCGCGGGTGCGCCGCGACGAGGCGTACGAGGCGCTGCGCGCCCGCTCCGACGCGCAGCTGGCCGACCGGGGCGCCCGGCCCCGGGTGTTCCTGGCCGCACTGGGACCCGCGGCCGTGCACACCGCCCGCGCCTCCTTCGCCACCAACCTCTTCCAGGCGGGCGGCATCGAGGCCGTGCAGGAACCGGCCACGGTCGACGCCGAGTCGGTGGCCGAGGCGTTCGCCGCGAGCGGCGCCACGGTGGCGTGCCTGTGCTCCAGCGACACGGTGTACGCGGAGCAGGCGGTGGCCGTCGCCGAGCGCCTCAAGGCCGCCGGGGCGGCCCGGGTCCTGCTGGCCGGACGGCCTGGGACACTTCAAGACGAGTACGAGCGGGCCGGGGTGGACGGTTTCGTCTTCGCCGGCTGTGACGCGGTCGAGGTGCTGTCCTCGGCTCTGGACATCATGGGGGTGCGGTGATGGGCGGCAGTCCGGTGGAAGCGGGCGGGATCCCGGATTTCTCGGCCGTCGAGTTCGAGGGACCGGCCGACGAGGCGGTGTCCGGCGGCGATGCCGGTTCCGCCGCCTGGGCCGCCGCGGTGCAGGACAGCGTCGGCAAGGGCGTCGAGGACCTGGTGTGGGACACCCCGGAGGGCATCGGCGTCAAGCCGCTGTACACCGCGGAGGACCTGGACGGGGTGGACTTCCTGGACACCTACCCGGGCGTGGCGCCGTATCTGCGCGGCCCGTACCCGACGATGTACGTCAACCAGCCCTGGACGATCCGGCAGTACGCGGGCTTCTCCACCGCGGAGGAGTCCAACGCGTTCTACCGCCGCAACCTGGCGGCCGGGCAGAAGGGCCTGTCGGTCGCCTTCGACCTGCCCACCCACCGCGGCTACGACAGCGACCACCCCCGGGTCACCGGTGACGTCGGCATGGCGGGCGTGGCCATCGACTCGATCTACGACATGCGGCAGCTCTTCGACGGCATCCCGCTGGACCGGATGTCGGTGTCGATGACGATGAACGGCGCGGTGCTGCCCATCCTCGCGCTCTACATCGTGGCCGCCGAGGAGCAGGGCGTACCGCCCGAGAAGCTGGCCGGGACCATTCAGAACGACATCCTCAAGGAGTTCATGGTCCGCAACACCTACATCTATCCGCCGCAGCCGTCGATGCGGATCATCTCCGACATCTTCGCCTTCACCTCGCAGCGGATGCCGCGCTACAACTCCATCTCCATCTCCGGCTACCACATCCAGGAGGCCGGGGCCACGGCCGACCTGGAGCTGGCGTACACCCTCGCGGACGGGGTGGAGTACCTGCGGGCCGGGCTCGACGCCGGGATGGACGTGGACGCGTTCGCGCCGCGGCTGTCGTTCTTCTGGGCGATCGGCATGAACTTCTTCATGGAGATCGCCAAGCTGCGGGCGGCCCGGCTGCTGTGGGCCAAGCTGGTCAAGCAGTTCGACCCGAAGAACCCCAAGTCGCTGTCGCTGCGCACCCATTCGCAGACCTCCGGCTGGTCGCTGACCGCGCAGGACGTCTACAACAACGTGACCCGGACGTGTGTCGAGGCCATGGCCGCCACTCAGGGCCACACCCAGTCGCTGCACACCAACGCCCTGGACGAGGCCCTCGCCCTGCCCACCGACTTCTCCGCCCGCATCGCCCGCAACACCCAGCTGCTGCTCCAGCAGGAGTCGGGCACCACGCGGGTGATCGACCCGTGGGGCGGCAGTGCCTACGTCGAGAAGCTCACCCACGACCTGGCGCGGCGGGCCTGGCAGCACATCGAGGAGGTCGAGGCGGCCGGGGGCATGGCCAAGGCCATCGACGCGGGCATCCCCAAGATGCGCGTCGAGGAGGCCGCGGCCCGCACCCAGGCGCGGATCGACTCCGGGCGCCAGCCGGTGATCGGCGTCAACAAGTACCGGGTCGACAGCGACGAGCAGATCGAGGTCCTCAAGGTCGACAACTCCTCGGTGCGCGCCCAGCAGATCGAGAAGCTGCGGCGGCTGCGCGCCGAGCGCGACGAGACCGCCTGCCAGGACGCGCTGCGCGCGCTCACCGCCGCCGCCGAGTCCGGCCCCGGCAGCGGTCTTGAGGGCAACCTGCTGGCGCTCGCCGTGGACGCCGCGCGCGCCATGGCCACCGTCGGGGAGATCTCCGACGCGCTGGAGAAGGTCTATGGCCGCCACTCCGGCCAGATCCGTACGATCTCCGGTGTGTATCGAGACGAGGCCGGACCGTCGTCCGGTGTGGACCGCACCCGTGCGCTGGTGGAGAAGTTCGAGAGCGCCGAGGGCCGCCGCCCCCGCATCCTGGTCGCCAAGATGGGCCAGGACGGGCACGACCGCGGCCAGAAGGTGATCGCGACCGCCTTCGCCGACCTGGGCTTCGACGTCGACGTCGGCCCGCTGTTCCAGACGCCGGAGGAGGTCGCCCGGCAGGCGGTGGAGGCCGATGTGCACATCGTCGGCGTCTCGTCGCTGGCCGCCGGCCACCTCACGCTGGTGCCCGCGCTGCGCGAGCAGCTGGCCGAGGCGGGCCGCGAGGACATCACCGTCGTCGTCGGGGGCGTCATCCCGCCGCAGGACGTCCAGACCCTGCACGAGGCCGGTGCCGCCGCCGTCTTCCTGCCGGGCACGGTCATCCCGGACGCCGCCCACGACCTGGTGCGGAAGCTGGCCGCCGACCTCGGCCACGAGCTGTAATGCCACGGACGATCGACATCGACGAGTACGCCAAGGGCGTGCTCGACGGCAAGCGTGCGTACATCGCCCGCGCCATCACCCTCGTCGAGTCCACCCGGGCCGACCACCGCGACCTCGCCCAGCGGCTGCTGATCGAGCTGCTGCCGCACACCGGCGGGGCGCGGCGGGTCGGCATCAGCGGGGTGCCCGGGGTGGGCAAGTCGACCTTCATCGACGCCCTGGGCACCATGCTCACCGGGCTCGGCCACCGGGTGGCGGTGCTCGCCGTCGACCCGTCCTCCAGCCGGACCGGCGGCTCCATCCTGGGCGACAAGACCCGGATGGAGCGGCTGGCCGTCGACCCGAACGCCTTCGTACGGCCCTCGCCGAGCGCCGGGACGCTCGGCGGGGTCGCCCGCGCCACCCGCGAGTCCATGGTGGTGATGGAGGCCGCGGGCTACGACGTGGTGCTCGTGGAGACCGTCGGGGTGGGCCAGTCCGAGACCGCCGTCGCGGGCATGGTCGACACCTTCCTGCTGCTCTCCCTGGCCCGCACCGGCGACCAGTTGCAGGGCATCAAGAAGGGCGTGCTGGAGCTGGCCGACGTGGTCACCATCAACAAGGCGGACGGCCCGCACGCCCGGGACGCCAAGTCCGCGGCCCGCGAACTGGCGGGTGCGCTGCGGCTGTTGCAGCCCCCGGACGCCCCGTGGAACCCGCCGGTGCTCACCTGCTCGGCGCGCGAGAACACCGGGCTCGACGTGGTGTGGGAGCGGCTGGAGCAGCACCGCCGGGTGCTGGAGGCCACCGGCGCGCTGGAGGCCAAGCGCCGCGACCAGCAGGTCGGCTGGACCTGGTCCATGGTGCGCGACCAGCTGCTCGCCCGGCTGCACGCCCACCCCGAGGTGCGCCGACTCGCGCCCGGCCTCGAACAGGAGGTCCGCGACGGCACGCTGACGGCGACGCTGGCCGCTGACCGGCTGCTGGAGGCGTTCCGTACGCCGACCGAGCCGTCCGACGGCTGAGTGCCGACCGTGGGATGGGCCGCCGAGGTGGGGCCGTTCTTCGCGCTGCGCACCGGCCCCGCCTCCGGCGATCCGCGTGCGGAAGGATACGTACGGATCGGCGAGGCCTACCGGCTGACCGGCGAGGACACCGCCGCGCCCCTGCTGCGCGGCCGGGTGGAGGCGGTCGCCGCGAGCCTGGGCACCGAGGAGCCGAGGGTCGCGGCCTCCCTCGCCTTCCAGGGGCTCGCCGCCCGCGTCTGGTCGCTCGCGCTCGGCCCCGCGGCCCTCTCCGGCACCGTGTACGACCTCCGCCCCGACCAGCTGTGGTGGAACCCCGCGCGCACCGCCCCGGACGACCTGTGGTGGACCGGCCCGCCGCGGGCGATGGGCGAACCCGGCGGGCTCGCCGGACAGCTCGCCGAGTCCGCGTACGCGCATCTGACGCCGCTGCACCACGCCGTCGGCCGCGCGTACCGGGTCTCGGACCGGCTGCTGTGGGGCAACGCGGCCTCGGCGCTGGTGGGTTCGCTGCGGGTGCTGCACGACTGGTGCCGGGCGCGCGGCCGGTACGAGGCGGGGGAGCGGGCGTTGGCCGTGGCCCGCGCCCAGTTCGCGTACCCGCCGCTGCGGGATGCGGGGGAGTTGACCACCGCGCCGTTCGCCTTCCGGCGCCACAGCTGCTGCCTGTACTACCGGGTGCCGGGCGGCGGCCTGTGCGGTGACTGCGTCCTGAGGCGGTGACCGCGTACCGCGGGCGGTGACCGCGTACCGCGGCGCGCGGCGGCCGGATACGGTGTGCACATGCCGAAGAACGAGAACGTGTTCTCATCCTGGCGGGCGTGGCGCCGCCGCGTCACCTCCCGGATGGTGCACCGCGGATGGCGCGCCGTGCAGAGCGCGGGCGCGGTGACCGCCGAGCGGCCCGGCCCGTACCGCTTCGCGCGCATCGGCACCGGGACCCGGCTGGCGTTCCCCCAGGGCACCATCTTCGGCGAAGCGTGGATCGAACTCGGCGAGCACTGCGTGGTCGGCGAACAGGTCACCCTCACCGCGGGCATGATGCCCGGCCTCGACCTCGGCCCCGGCCCCATCCTGCGCCTCGGCAACGGCGTGGTCCTGGGCCGCGGCAGCCATGTCATCGCCTCACGGTCCGTGGTGTTCGGCGACGACGTGTTCTGCGGCCCGTACATCTACGTGACCAGCGACAACCATTCGTACGACGACCCCCACCAGCCCATCGGCCGCCAGTGGCCGCGCTCCGCCCCCGTCGAGGTCGGCTCCGGAAGCTGGCTGGGCGCGGGCGCGGTGATCCTGCCCGGGGCGCGGCTGGGCCGCAACGTCGTCGTCGCGGCCGGTGCGGTCGTACGGGGCGAGGTGCCCGACCACGCCGTGGTCGCCGGAGCGCCCGCCCGCGTCATCCGGCGGTGGGCTCCCGAGGACGGCTGGCAGCCGCCGCTGCGGACGCCCGCGCCCGAGCCGATACCGGCCGGGATGACGGCGGAGCAGCTGCTGGCGCTGGCCGAGGCGGAGCCGGAGGCGGGAGCGTCCTAGCAGGTCAGTAGAGTTGCAGCCGCCCCCGAACCACCACGAGGAACACCTGTGAGCCCACCACCCACCCCCCTGACCGTCATCGGCATCGGCGCCGACGGATGGGACGGGCTCGCCCCGGCCGGTCGCGAGGCGCTGCGTACGGCCGAGGTCGTCATCGGCGGACCGCGCCAACTCGACCTGCTGCCACCGGACTGCGCCGCCGAGCGGGTGCCCTGGCCGTCTCCCCTGCGCCCCGCCGTGCCCGGGCTGCTCGCCGAACACGCCGGGCGCCGGGTCTGTGTGCTGGCGAGCGGCGACCCGATGTTCTTCGGCATCGGCCGCACCCTCACCGAGCTGCTCGGCCCCGGCGCGCTGCGGGTGCTGCCGCATCCGTCGTCCGTCTCCTACGCCTGCGCGCGGCTCGGCTGGGCGCAGGAGGCCACCGAGGTGATCAGCCTCGTCGGCCGCCCCCTCGCCACCCTGTCCCGCGCCCTGTACCCGGGCCGCCGGCTGCTCGTCCTCAGCGCCGGTGCCGGGACCCCGGCCGAGGTCGCCGGGCTGCTGCGGGACCGCGGCTTCGGCCCGACCCGGATGCGGGTCCTGGAACAGCTGGGCGGCGCACGGGAACACGCCGTCGAGGGCACCGCCGAGGCGTGGCCCCACCCGCCCGGCGACCCCCTCAACGTCATCGCCCTCGACTGCGCCCCGGCCGCGGACACCCGGCACCTGTCCGCCGTCCCCGGGCTGCCGGACGCCGCGTACGAACACGACGGCCAGCTGACCAAGCGCCACATCCGCGCCGCCACCCTCGCCGCCCTCGCCCCCGCCCCGGGCGAACTGCTGTGGGACGTCGGCGGCGGCTCCGGCTCCATCGGCGTGGAGTGGATGCGCGCACACCCCGCCTGCCGCGCGGTGTCCGTCGAACGCGATCCGGTACGCGCCGACCGCATCACCCGCAATGCCACCGCCCTCGGCGTCCCCGCGCTGCGCGTCGTCACCGGCGCCGCCCCGGCCGCCCTGGACGGCCTGCCCACGCCCGACGCCGTCTTCGTCGGCGGCGGCGCCACCACCCCCGGCCTGCTGGAGACCTGCTGGGACGCCCTCCCGCCGGGCGGCCGCCTCGTGGTCAACACCGTGACCCTCGAATCCGAAGCCCTGCTCACCACCTGGTACACCCGCCACGGCGGCGACCTGGTCCGCCTCGCCGTCTCCCACGCCGCCCCCGTGGGCGGCTTCACGGGATGGCGCCAGGCGATGCCGGTCACCCAGTGGTCCACCACCAAACGCGGAGAAACACGATGACGGTGTACTTCATCGGCGCGGGCCCCGGCGCCGCCGATCTCATCACCCTGCGCGGCGCGCGGACCCTCGGGCGCTGCCGGGTGTGCCTCTACGCGGGCAGCCTCGTCCCGCCCGAACTGCTGGCCGAATGCCCGCCGGACGCCCGGCTCGTCGACACCGCCGGGCTCGACCTCGACCAGATCACCGCCGAGTTCGCCGCCGCGCACGAGGCGGGCCACGACGTGGCCCGCCTCCACTCCGGCGATCCGTCGGTCTTCAGCGCCGTCGCGGAGCAGATGCGGCGCCTCGACGCGGCCGGGATCCCGTACGAGGTCGTCCCCGGCGTCCCCGCCTTCGCCGCCGCGGCCGCGGCGCTGGGCCGGGAGCTGACCGTGCCGACCGTCGGCCAGACCGTCATCCTCACCCGCATCGCCCAGCAGGCCACCCCCATGCCCGACGGCGAGGATCTCGCCACCCTCGGCCGCAGCCGCGCCCTGCTCGTCCTGCACCTCGCCGCCCGCTACGTGGACCGCGTGGTCGGCGAACTCCTCCCGCACTACGGCCCCGACTGCCCGGCCGCCGTGGTCGCCATGGCCAGCCGCCCCGACGAACTGGTGCTGCGCGGCACCCTCGCGGACATCGCGGACCAGGTGAAGGCGGCCGGTGTGGTGCGCACGGCCGTCATCATGGTGGGCCGCACCCTGGCCGCCGAGCAGTTCCGCGACAGCCACCTCTACTCCCCGGAGCGCGACCGCCCCCACCCGGCGTGCGACACGCCCGGTACGTGAGCGGAGCCGTCCACCCTGCCGCGACGCGCCGTGCCCAGGCACCCGAACACCCCTCTCCCCACCGCTCGCCGGTGCCCGCGCGGCGCCGCGCGGGCACTGCGCGGCGAGGGCATCGCGTCCCGCGTCGGGTGACGCGTCCGGCACCGCGATCGCGGGCTGCTGCCGCGTGGCGGCGTACGCATCCCGCGCGGGTGGGGCAGACGTCCGTCAGACCTCCCGCGGTCCGCGGGAGGCGGCGCGGCCCACGATCGTGCCCGCGCGGTCTATGCAGATCACGTCGACCGCGACCGGGGCCCCGCGCAGGACGCCCAGGGCCGTGTCACGGGCCGCCGCCGCGACCAGGTCGCCGAGGGGGACGCCCCGGGCCGCGCACAGCTGCACCGTCTCCAGGCCGGTGTTGGCCGCCGCGACCGCCGCGGCCAGTTCCTCGTCCGCGCCGCCGCGGCGGGCCAGGTCGGCGAGGTAGGCCTTGTCGACCTGGGAGCGGGAGGAGTGCAGGTCGAGGTGGCCCGCGGCGAGCTTGGAGAGCTTGGCGAAGCCGCCCGCGACCGTCAGCCGGTCCACCGGGTGGCGGCGCAGGTACTTGAGCACGGCGCCCGCGAAGTCACCCATGTCCAGCAGGGCGTCCTCGGGCAGCCCGTGTTCGGCCACCGCCACCTTCTCGGAGGTCGACCCCGTACATCCCGCCACGTGCCGCCGCCCCGCCGCCCGCGCCACGTCCACCCCGCGCCGGATGCTGTCGATCCAGGCCGAGCAGGAGTACGGCACCACGATGCCGGTCGTCCCGAGGATGGACAGCCCGCCGAGGATGCCCAGCCGGGGGTTCCACGTGCTGCGGGCGATCTCCTCGCCGTGGTCCACCGAGATCTCGATCTCGACGTCACCGCTGCCGCCGTGGCGGGCGGCGACCTCGGCGATGTGGTCGCTCATCATCTGGCGCGGCACGGGATTGATGGCCGGTTCGCCGACCGCGAGCGGCAGCCCGGGCCGGGTGACGGTGCCGACGCCGGGCCCGGCCCGGAACACCACGCCGCGGCCCGGCGGCAGGGCCCGTACGGTCGCCCGCACCAGCGCGCCGTGCGTCACGTCGGGATCGTCCCCGGCGTCCTTCACGACCGCGGCCATGGCCCGGTCCGCCCCCAGCTCCTCGGCCGCCAGCGCGAACGCGGGCCGCTGGCCCTTCGGCAGCGCGATGGTCACGGGATCGGGGAACTCGCCGCTGAGCAGCGCGGTGTACGCGGCCGTCGTCGCGGCCGTCGCGCACGCCCCGGTGGTCCAGCCGGGCCGCAGCCCGGTGCGCTCCAGCTGCGCCCCGCGGCCCCCGCTCGCCCGGGTCTCCGGCTCAGCCACGGGCCACCCGCCGCGCATACGATGACGGGCGCACCGGCGACGAAAGGCATCCGATGAACAGCGCACCGGCGCGCCACGTGCTCATCCTGGGCGGCACCACCGAGGCCCGCCGACTCGCCGCGGAGCTGGACGCCGATCCCGCCCTGCGCGTCACCAGTTCCCTCGCGGGCCGGGTCGCCGAACCGCGACTGCCCGCCGGGCAGGTGCGGATCGGCGGGTTCGGGGGCCCCGAGGGCATGGCCCGCTGGCTCCGCGAGCACCAGGTGGACGCGCTCATCGACGCCACCCATCCTTTCGCCGACACGATCAGTCACAACGCGGCCCGTGCGGCCGCCGCCGTCCATGTTCCCCTGCTCGCCCTGCGCCGCCCCGGCTGGGTGGCGGGCCCGGGCGACCGCTGGCACCCGGCGGCCTCGCTGGAGGAGGCCGCGCGGCTGCTGCCGGAGCTGGGGGAGCGGGTCTTCCTCACCACGGGCCGCATGGGGCTGGCCGCCTTTGCCCACCTCACCGCCCCGTGGTTCCTGATGCGCTCGGTCGACGCCCCGCAGCCACCGGTTCCACCCCGCATGGAGGTGATCCTCGACCGCGGCCCGTTCACCCTCGAAGGCGAAACCGCCCTGCTGCGCGACCACCGCATCGACGTCCTGGTCACCAAGGACAGCGGCGCCGGGGCCACGGCACCCAAACTGGCCGCGGCCCGCGACGCCGGGATCCCCGTGATCGTCGTCCGGCGCCCGCCCGCCCCGGAGGGTGTTCCGGTGGCCCGGACCCCCGCCGAGGCCGTCGCCTGGCTCCGTACGGCCGCACGCCCCTGACGCCGGGGAGCGTCACCCCTCGGGGTAGCGGCGTGGCGTCCAGACGATCTCGGTGCCGTCGCCGCGGCGCGCGGTGCGCGTCTGGGAGGAGCCGACCAGGAGGATCGTGCGCATGTCCACGTCGGCCGGGTCGAGGTCGGCCAGGCGGATGATGCGGACGCTCTCCTCGGGGCCGCCGATGTCGCGGCCCAGGACGACCGGGGTGTCCGGCGCGCGGTGCTCCAGGAGGAGTTCGCGCGCCTTGCCGACCTGCCAGACCCGGCTGCGGGAGCCCGGGTTGTAGAGGGCGAGCACCAGGTCGGCGGCGGCCGCGGCGCGGAGCCGTCCGGCGATGACCTCCCAGGGCTTGAGCCGGTCGGACAGGGAGACCACGGCGTAGTCGTGGCCGAGCGGCGCGCCCGCGCGGGCGGCCGCGGCGTGGGCCGCGGTCATGCCGGGCAGCACCCGGACCGGGACGTCGCGGTACGGCTCCTCGGACGCGGCCTCCAGCACGGCGGTGGCCATGGCGAACACGCCGGGGTCGCCCGAGGAGACCACGGCGACACGCCGACCGCGCCGGGCGAGATCGAGGGCGAATTCGGCCCGCTCGGCCTCGACCTTGTTGTCGGAGGGGTGGCGCCGCTGCCCGGGGCGTACGGGGACCCGGTCCAGGTAGGTGGTGTACCCGACCAGGTCCTCGGCGGCGGCCAGTTCACCGCGCGCCTCGGGGGTGAGCCACAGCGGACCGGCCGGGCCGAGGCCCACCACCACGACCTCGCCCGGGCGCCCGGACACGGAGGCGTCGGGGGCGTCCGGGGCGCCCGGTGTGTCGATACGGCTCGGCAGCACCGCCACCGAGAAGTAGGGCACCGACGACGGGTCGACCTCGTCCAGCGCCCCGGTGCGCTCCGCGCTCATCGTGGCGCGCTCCACGTACCGCGCGTCGGCGAGCCGCCCCGAACGCTCCAGGGCGCGCCGAACGGTCGGGAAGGTGCGGCCGAGCTTCATGACCGCCGCCGCGTCGGTCGTCGCGAGGCGCGCCGTCAGCTCCTCCTCGGGCAGCGTGCCCGGGAGGACCGTCAGCACCTCCTCGCCCTCCACCAGCGGCGCGCCCAGCCGGGCGGCGGCCGCGCTCACCGAGGTGACGCCGGGGATCACCTCGGTGGCATAGCGGTCGGCGAGCCGCTTGTGCATGTGCATGTACGAGCCGTAGAAGAGCGGATCGCCCTCCGCCAGCACCGCGACCGTGCGCCCCGCGTCGAGGTGTGCGGCGAGCCGCGCCGCCGCCTCCGTGTAGAACTCCTCCATCGCGCCCCGGTAGCCGCCCGGATGGTCGGTGCCCTCCGTGGTGACCGGGTAGACCAGCCGCTCCTCGATGTGGTCGGGCCGCAGATGCCGCTCGGCGATGGAGCGGGCGATGCTGCGGCCGTGCCGGGCGCTGTGGTACGCGACCACGTCGGCCCCGGCGATGACCTCCACCGCCCGTACCGTCATCAGGGACGGGTCACCGGGGCCGAGGCCCACGCCGTACAGCCGGCCCTTCGCCGCGGGCGTCGCCTGTCGCTGCTGCTCGCTCACTCTTCCTCGCTCGCTATCGCGTTGATCGCGGCCGCGGCGATGGCACTGCCGCCGCGTCGGCCGCGCACCACCAGATGGTGGGGCGCCGCCGGATGCCCGGCCAGCGCCTCCTTGGACTCGGCGGCGCCGATGAACCCGACCGGTACGCCGATGACGGCGGCCGGCCGCGGCGCGCCCTGCTCGATCATCTCCAGGAGCCGGAACAGCGCGGTGGGCGCGTTGCCGACCGCCACGACCGACCCCTCCAGCCGGTCCCGCCACAGCTCCAGCGCGGCGGCGCTGCGCGTCGTGCCCATGCGCCGCGCCAACTCCGGTACGGCCGGGTCGGACAGCGTGCACACCACGTCGTTGTCGGCGGGCAGCCGCTTGCGGGTGACGCCGCTGGCGACCATCTGCGCGTCGCAGAGCACGGGCGCCCCGGCGCGCAGCGCCTCCCGGGCCCGCGTCACCACCTCGGGCGTGTACGCGAGGTCCTTGACCAGGTCGACCATGCCGCATGCGTGGATCATCCGCACCACGACCTGGCTGACGTCGGCGGGGAGGCCGCCCAGGTCCGCCTCGGCGCGGATGGTGGCAAAGGAGGCGCGGTAGATGGCCGCCCCGTCCTTCTCGTAGTCGAACACTGTGTCCTCGATCATGTCGTTGATCATGCCGTTCCGCGGGCCGTCGCCACGGCGTCGGCCAATTGCTCTGCTGCCACGTCTGTCCCGCTGGCGTCATTCGCGCCGTCGTTTGTCGCGCCGTCCGGCTCGCGCGTGTCGCGCACGGTGAGCCGGTAGTCCGTATCGGACGTGGCCAGCGCGTCCACCCAGCGGCCGCCGGGGTGGCCGCAGCGCCGCTCGCAGCCGGAGAAGTACACCGGCGGCGCGCCGGGGGAACCCTGCGGCGTGTCGGGGGAGCGGGGGGCGCCCGCCACCGCGCGCGTCGCGTGGGCGCGCACATCGGCCAGGGACTTGGCGCAGCCCGGGCGTCCCGTGCACGCGCCGACCCCGACCCACGGGGAGTCCGGATCGGTCACCAGCCCCGCGTCGGCCGCCTCCCGCGCCGCGGCCGCCGCGCCGTCCGCGGTGAACCCCGGGAGCACCACGCCGCGCCAGGGTGTCACACGCAGCTCACCCGACCCGCCCCGGGAGGCGAGCCCGGCGAGCAGCCGCCACTGCGCCGCGCCGACCCGGCCCAGGGGAACGAGGACCGACACGGCGTGGCGCCCGTCCGGCCCGGACACGACGCCCGGCGCGGGCGGCGCGCCGGGCCCGCCGACCGGTCCTCTCCGTCCGATACGTACGGCTTCGATGCCTTCGTCCGCGAGTCGCGCCGCCAAGCCGTCGGCGGTCACGGCGTGTTGCGCGGGCAGTTCGCGCACCCGCCATGCCCGCGTACCGCTCGCCCGGACCCGGGCCAGGAACTCCACGGCGGCCAGCGCGGCGGCACGCGGCGCGTCCCGCCCCCGCACCTCCAGCGCAGTCCCGTCGGCCCCAGCCCCGGACCCCACCCGCAGCACCGCTCCGCCGTCCCGCGTTGCGATCAATGTCACATCCGCGCCGAGTGCGGCGACATCGCCCCGCCCGTCGTCCACCGCGAACAGGAAACGACCCGACAAGCCGGACAACTCTTCCCATGTCCCGGCGCACAGCGCGGTGTCCAACTCCCGTGCCCACGCGGTGACATCGCCGCATCCGGAGCCGTCGAGGCCGCCCAGCGGGGACGCCACGATGTTGCGCACCCGGTCGAACCGGTCGGAGGGGAGCAGCCCGGCGGCCCGGAGCGCGGCCGCCAGCTCGCCGCCGCACGCCGCGTCCAGGCCGCGGACCTGGAGATTGCCCCGCGAGGTGAGGTCCAGCCAGCCGTCGCCCAGCTCCTCGCTCGCCCCGGCCAGCGCCCGCGCCTGACCGGCCGTCAGCAGGCCGCCCGGTATCCGGACGCGGGCCAGGGAGCCGTCGTCCGCCGGGTGCAGCCGCAGCGCGCCGGGGCAGGCGTCATCGCGTCCGCGCGCCCGCGGCGAGGGCGCTTCATCCGCAGGTGGGATGGTTGTCGGGGGGAGGGACATGGCGGCGAGCATACCGACGTCCGGTCGGCCCGCACTGTCCCGTGCCAGGTCAGCAACGCCTACTATGCTCTGCGGCGGGCCGTCTGGCCCGCCGGACGCACAAGACGGCGTCAGGGGAGGAAACCGGTGCGAATCCGGTGCGGTCCCGCCACTGTGAGCACGGCAGCCCGCCGTGCGAGCCAGGAACTCCCGCCGTCTTCCAACCCGCCCGGGGCGCGGACCCCGAGGAAGGCGCTGAGCCATGATTCTGCTGCTGTCGACCTCCGACACCGACCTGCTCAGTGCCCGTGCGGCCACGGGCCCGGTGCCGTACCGCCTCGCCAACCCGGCGCGGCTCGCGCTCGACGATCTGCCCGGGCTCCTCGACGGTGTCGAACTCGTCGTCGTACGGCTGCTCGGTGGCGTCCGCGCCTGGGAGGAGGGCCTCGAAACCCTGCTCGCGGGCGACCTGCCCGTCGTCGTCCTGACCGGTGAACAGGCCCCTGACGCCCAGCTCATGGAGGCGTCCACGGTCCCCGTGGGGATCGCCGCCGAGGCGCACGCCTACCTCGCGCACGGCGGGCCCGCCAACCTGGACCAGCTGGCCCGGTTCCTGTCCGACACCGTGCTGCTCACCGGCCATGGCTTCGAACCGCCCGCCCCCGCCCCCACCTGGGGGCCGCTGGAGCGCACCGCGCGCGAGGACGTCACCGGCCCGACGATCGCCGTGCTCTACTACCGCGCCCACCACATGAGCGGCAACACCGCCTTCGTGGAGGCGCTGTGCCAGGCCGTCGAGGACGCCGGAGGCCGCCCGCTGCCGCTGTTCGTCGCCTCCCTCCGGGCCCCCGAGCCCGAGCTGATCGAGGCCCTAGGCGCGGCCGACGCCGTCGTCACCACCGTCCTCGCCGCGGGCGGCACCCGCCCCGCCGAGGCGTCGGCGGGCGGCGACGACGAGGCGTGGGACGCGGGCGCGCTCGCCGCGCTCGACGTCCCCGTGCTCCAGGCGCTGTGCCTGACCTCGCCGCGCAGTGCGTGGGAGGAGAACGACGAGGGTCTGTCGCCGCTGGACGCCGCGACCCAGGTCGCCGTCCCGGAGTTCGACGGACGGCTGATCACCGTGCCGTTCTCCTTCAAGGAGGTCGACGAGGACGGCCTGCCGGTCTACGCCCCCGACCCCGAGCGCGCCGCGCGTGTCGCCGGAATCGCGGTACGACACGCCCGGCTCCGGCACATACCGGCGGCCGACAAGCGCCTCGCGCTCGTCCTGTCCGCCTACCCCACCAAGCACTCCCGGATCGGCAACGCGGTCGGCCTCGACACCCCCGCCAGCGCCGTCGCCCTGCTGCGCCGACTGCGCGCCGAAGGGTACGACTTCGGCCCCGAGGAGGGCGAGGGCGCGCTTCCGGGCCTGGCCTCCGGCGTCGGCGACGACCTGATCTACGCCCTCATCGAGGCGGGCGGCCACGACCAGGACTGGCTCACCGAGGAGCAGCTGGCCAAGAACCCGGTCCGCATCCCCGCCGCCGACTACCGCCGCTGGTACGCCACGCTGCCGCAGGAGCTGCGCGACGCGGTCGAGGAGCACTGGGGCCCGCCGCCCGGCGAGATGTTCGTGGACACCAGCCGCGACCCCGAGGGCGAGATCGTCCTCGCCGCGCTGCGCCACGGCAACCTCCTGGTCGTCATCCAGCCGCCGCGCGGCTTCGGCGAGAACCCCATCGCCATCTACCACGACCCCGACCTGCCGCCCTCGCACCACTACCTGGCCGCCTACCGCTGGATGGCGACCCCCGAGGCCGACGGCGGCTTCGGCGCCGACGCCATGGTGCACCTGGGCAAGCACGGCAACCTGGAGTGGCTGCCCGGCAAGAACGCGGGCCTGTCCGCCGCCTGCGGCCCCGACGCCGCGCTCGGCGACCTGCCGCTCATCTACCCCTTCCTGGTCAACGACCCCGGCGAGGGCACCCAGGCCAAACGCCGCGTCCACGCCACCCTGGTCGACCACCTCGTACCGCCGATGGCGCGCGCCGACTCGTACGGCGACATCGCCCGGCTGGAACAGCTGCTGGACGAGTACGCCGCCATCTCCGCGATGGACCCGGCCAAGCTCCCCGCCATCCGCGCCCAGATCTGGACCCTGATCCAGGCCGCCCGGCTCGACCACGACCTCGGTCTGGAGGAGCGGCCCGACGACGAGGGCTTCGACGACTTCCTGCTGCACGTCGACGGCTGGCTGTGCGAGGTCAAGGACGCCCAGATCCGCGACGGTCTGCACGTCCTCGGCGGAGCGCCGACCGGACCCGAGCGCGTCAACCTCGTCCTGGCCATCCTGCGCGCCCGCCAGATCTGGGGCGGTACGTCGGCGCTCCCCGGGCTGCGCGAGGCGCTGGGCCTGGACGAGTCGGCCGCCACCCGCACCGGCGCGGACGAGGCCGAGGAGCGCGCCCGCGCCCTCGTCCAGGCGATGGAGGACGCCGACTGGGCCCCGGAGGCCGCCGAGAAGGCCGCCCTGGAGCTGCCCGAGGCCCAGCGGACCGCCGTCACCGCGATCCTGGAGTTCGCCGCCCGCGAGGTCGTGCCGCGCCTGGCCGCCACGACCGACGAGATCGACCACGCCGTCCACGCCCTGAGCGGCGGCTTCGTCCCGGCCGGGCCGTCCGGATCGCCGCTGCGGGGCCTGGTCAACGTCCTGCCGACCGGCCGCAACTTCTACTCCGTCGACCCCAAGGCCGTGCCCAGCCGACTGGCCTGGGAGACCGGCCAGGCGCTCGCCGACTCGCTGCTGGAGCGCTACCGCGCCGACAACGACGGCCAGTACCCGCGGTCGGTCGGCCTGTCGCTGTGGGGGACGAGCGCGATGCGCACCTCCGGCGACGACGTGGCCGAGGCGCTGGCGCTGATGGGCATCCGCCCGGTGTGGGACGACGCCTCGCGGCGAGTAACGGGACTTGAACCCGTTCCCTCCGACGACCTGGGCCGCCCGCGCGTCGACGTCACGCTGCGCATCAGCGGCTTCTTCCGCGACGCCTTCCCGCACGTCGTCGGGCTGCTGGACGACGCCGTACGGCTCGCCGCGTCCCTGGACGAGGCCGACGACGTCAACTACGTGCGCGCCCACACCCGCGCCGACCTCGCCGAGCACGGCGACGAGCGCCGCGCCACCACCCGCATCTTCGGCTCCCGGCCGGGCACGTACGGCGCGGGGCTGCTCCAGCTCATCGACAGCCGCGACTGGCGCACCGACGCCGACCTCGCCGAGGTCTACACGGTGTGGGGCGGCTACGCCTACGGTCGCGGACTCGAGGGCCGCCCGGCGCGCGAGGAGATGGAGAGCGCGTACCGCAGGATCGCGGTCGCCGCGAAGAACACCGACACGCGCGAGCACGACATCGCCGATTCGGACGACTACTTCCAGTACCACGGCGGCATGGTCGCCACCGTGCGCGCCCTGAAGGGCACCGCCCCGGCCGCGTACATCGGCGACTCCACCCGCCCCGAGACGGTGCGCACCCGCACCCTGCACGAGGAGACCTCGCGGGTCTTCCGGGCCCGGGTGGTCAACCCGCGCTGGATCGAGGCGATGCGCCGCCACGGCTACAAGGGCGCGTTCGAGCTGGCCGCCACCGTCGACTACCTCTTCGGCTACGACGCCACCACGGGCGTGGTCGCCGACTGGATGTACGACAAGCTCGCCCAGACCTATCTGCTCGACCCGGAGAACCGCGCGTTCCTGGAGGAGGCCAACCCCTGGGCGCTGCACGGCATGGCCGAGCGGCTGCTGGAGGCCGAGAGCCGCGGTCTGTGGGAGCAGCCGGACCCGGAGGTGCTGGAGCGGGTCCGGGAGCTGTTCCTGGAGACCGAGGGCGGCCTGGAGGGCGGGGACGACTGAGGTCCCTAGGGAAGCAGGACGGGCGGGGGCTCAGCCGGAGGACGGCCGGGCCGCCGCCCGGATCCGGTCCGGCCAGGGCGGACAGTTGACCAGTTCGGTCCACTCGCGGTCGTAAGCCCCGGGCACCGCCCGCCCCGCGGACGACCAGCGCTCGACCAGCGCCGCGTAGATCGGTACGCAGCTCGACTGGTGAAGCGTCTGGTGAACCGTTCCGCCTTCGGTGCTCCGGTCCAGCGCTCTGCTCGGCTGCGAGAGAGAACGGCGTCGCATCGTCGTCGTCATGTTCGGCCAACGCGCCGCGCCCCGCGCGGTCACCTCCTTCGCGCGTACCTCACCCGCACCGGCGTGGCCTCGTACGCATCAGCGACCCGTGATCGTCCGCCCGGGTGACGTCCGCTCAGGAGCCCGGTGCGCTGTGCGTTTTCCGGGCGTGATGCCCCGGGCGCGACAATGAAAAGCGTTGCCGAATTCATAAGGCAATGCCACCTGATAACCGTGTCCATTGCAGCCTTTGGAGAATTATCCGAAGTGCTGTTCAATTGCCGTTGCCCATAAAGCGAGCCGAGGAGGAGCGGGTGGGAGCCCATACGCACGGACACGGCGAGGGCCATGGCGGGCACGCGCACGGTGTGGCGGAGAACGCCGACCGCCGGTGGCTGTCCATCGCTCTCGCGCTGATCACCGGCTTTATGCTGGTGGAGGTCGTGATCGGGGTGATCGCACGTTCGGTGGCGCTGCTTTCCGACGCGGCCCATATGCTCACCGACGCCGCCTCGATCGTCCTCGCGCTCATTGCGATCCGGCTTTCGGCCCGGCCCGCCCGCGGTGGCTATACCTATGGGCTCAAGCGGTCGGAAATCCTTTCCGCGCAGGCCAATGGGCTTTCTCTGCTGCTGCTCGGCGCATACCTCGGCTATGAGGCGGTCGAGCGGCTGATCGATCCGCCCGAGGTGACCGGTGGTCTGGTGCTGATCGTCGCGCTCGCCGGGGTCGTGGTGAACATCGTGGCGGCGTGGTGCATGTCGAAGGCGAACCGCTCCTCGCTGAATATCGAAGGCGCCTTCCAGCATGTGCTGAACGACCTCTACGCCTTCATCGCCACCGCGATCGCCGGACTGGTCGTGGTGACCACCGGCTACGCCCGGGCCGACGCGATCGCCGGTCTCATCGTGGTCGTTCTCATGATCAAGGCGGGCGTGGAGCTGCTGCGGGCCTCCGGGCGCGTGCTGTTGGAGGCGGCTCCCGCCGGGGTCGAGCCCGACGAGATCGGGGGCCTGCTGGCCGCCCACGCCGAGGTGGCCGAGGTGCACGATCTGCACGTCTGGCAGATCACCTCGGGCGAGGTCTCGCTGTCCGCCCATGTCCTGGTCGCGGCGGGGGGCGACTGCCACGCGGTCCGGGAGGGGCTGGAGGAGGTGCTGCGCGAGGAGTACGGCATCACCCACACCACGCTCCAGGTGGACCACCTCGACACCCTGACCCCGCGGCCCCGGGCGGACGGGGACGAGCACCTCCGCGCGGACGAACCGCTGGTCGAGCACTGTCTGACCGCCCACGGCCCGGTCCACCGGGCGGCGGCGCACGACCACTGACCACGGCCACGCGCGCAGGGCCCGGGGGCGTCGTCCGCTCCCGGGCCAGTGGCGTCACCGCCGTGCGGGGAACGTCAGCCGGCGCTGCCGGTGACGGACGCGGCCGCCGCCGAGACGGTCAGCTCCCGCTCCCGCTCGGCCTGCCGCGCGGTCTCGCGGGCGGCGAAGGGGCACTGCCAGTCGGCCGGCTTGGGACGGCCCGAGTACCGGCGGGTCTCGGACAGCTCCTCGTACTCGTACAGGTTGGGGTTGATGTCCCCCTGGAGCTGGATGTCCTGCTTGCGGATCTTCTCCGCGAGCCGGTCCCACATCCCGGCGTCCTTGATCCGGTCGAACTGTTCGTGGGAGTTGAAGGCCAGCATCGGGAAGGGCGGCCTGCGGCCGAACCGGCGGTGGGTCTCGTGCAGGCCGATCACGAAGAAGGGATGGCCGGCCACGCTGAACGCGAACTCCGGGGACTGCGGATCGGACGAATAGCCCTCCGCCCAGTGATGGAAATCCGCGTCCTGTTCGTGCAGCAGTTGCAACTGTTGCCAGAGGAGCTCTTCGAACCGCAGCTCATCGACCCCGCGCGGTTGCTCGAAGGTCGCGATGAAACTGGTGAACGTCCGAGCGCTCCAGTCCGCCGAACTCACGAACTCCGCGAGATCGAGCGCCAGCAGCCGGGCGGAATCCTCGCCCCCCAGCAGGTCATAGTGGCGGTGAGTGATGCCTCCCCGGCGCCAGGCGGAACGCCCCGCCAGGCACGCGAACCGTTCCCCGAGGATGAACTCCTCGACGTCACCACGCGCATCCACCGTCATGGCCAGCCTTTCTTCCACCTACGTGCCTCCTCGCAGCAGGTCATCTCCTTCACGCATCCGAAAGCACCCACCCCTCACCGGCGGTACCCGGAAGGACCGAGTCCGCTGGAGGACGGGGAAGGTCACTTGGTGATTGTGACGGGCCGAGGCCGATCAACGAAATTCGTGGCGAGCTTCGTACCGAAGAAATCGCCCACGGTGGGATGTTCGTGGCGAACGGTCGCCGAATAACGGTCGTTTCAGGCGGCGGCCGGAGCGGCCTGCGGCTTGAACACGACGGTCAGGAGCGACTTCGCGAGCTGTGCGAGCAGCGCTTCCAGAGCCATGCGGGCCAGCTTGGCCAGGACGGTCGTCAGGATGTCGGCCATGGGTTACCTCACTGGGTGGAGCAGGTCTTTACGGAGGCGGGTGCCGGAAGCACGTCATCCGCTTCCATTTCCGAAGCCTGACCCGGGTGGGCGAGCAGGCAGCGGACGTAAGGTGAAAATCGGGTGAACGGCGACAAGCTCCCGGTGGGCACCCTGCCCCTGCTGGACCGCGCAGGGGACCCGCCGCGAGAACAGCAGCCGCGGTGCGGCGGCGGCACCCAGGGTGGCACCGGCCGAGCAGACGCCCACCACCGTCCACCGCCCGCAGCTCCACGCCGCCGCGGCGCCCAGCGCGGTGGCCGTGCGGCGTGGCGCCGCGTAACGCCGTCCGCCCTCACCCGCCCGGCGGGTCCACCTGCTCCAGCCGGACCGGCGGCAGGAACTCGCCGATCAGGGTGCGATGCCACCACCCGCCACCGGCGTGCCGCTCCCGCCGGGTGGTGAAGCGGTAGAGGTACAGCCGGGCCCGGATGTGGGTGGGCGGCTCGTCCGGGAAGGGACACGCGCGCAGCAGCTTCAGCGTGGCCCGGTCGTTCACCAGCAGCTTGCCGACGAGCGGGGTGAACCACGACCCGGCGTACGCCGCGGAGATCCCGGCGAACCACATCATCCAGTCCAGCCGCAGGTGGTACGGCGCGAACTGGCGCGGCATCCTGCGCACATCGCCCGGCTTGCCCCGGAACTCGTACTCCTTCCACACGGTGTCCGGGGTGAGTACAGCCGCGGCGGTGCCCTCGATCACCACCTCCTGTCGGCTGCGGTTGACGCTGCCGAACGCCCCGTAGGTGTTGACCAGATGGAGCGGGTTGAAGGAGTAGTTCATCAGCTGGCGGCCCGAGAGCAGATTGCGGGCGGGCCAGTAGCTGAGCACCACGACGAAGACGAACGCCGCCGCCACCAGCACCTCGTACCAGACCGGGGGAGCGGCGAGCGGGGGCGGCGTCGGCAGCGGCAGCACCTCCGCGGCCATCCGCCCGTCGACCGCGGAGAGGGCGAGCAGGATCGTCGCCCAGTTCAGCCAGGAGAAGTTGCCGGAGGCCACCAGCCACAGCTGGGTGACCACGATGATGCCCGCGGCCACGCTCGCCGCGGGCTGCGGGGTGAACAGGGCCAGCGGCACGACCAGCTGGGCCACGTGGTTGGCCGCCGTCTCGACCCGGTGCAGCGGCTTCGGCAGATGGTGGAAGTACCAGCTCAGCGGGCCCGGCATCGGCTGGGTCTCGTGGTGGTAGTACAGGCAGGTCAGATCGCGCCAGCAGCGGTCCCCGCGGAGCTTGATGAGCCCGGCGCCGAACTCCAGCCGGAACAGCAGCCAGCGCAGCAGCCACAGGACCAGGACGGGCGGCGCGGTCCGCTCGTTCCCCAGGAACACGGCCAGGAACCCGGCCTCCAGCAGCAGCGACTCCCAGCCGAACCCGTACCACACCTGCCCCACGTTGACGATCGACAGATACAGCAGCCACAGCACCAGCCACGCCGCCATCGCGGCCCACAGCGGTACGTCGTCGGCGGCCCCCGCCAGCACGGCGGCCGCCAGCGCGGCGCCGAGCCAGGCACAGACGGTGAAGAAGCGGTCGGAGTAGTGCAGATGGAAGAGGCTGGGCGAGCGGCGGAACGGCACCCGCGCGAGGAACCGGGGCGCCGGGGTGAGCCCCCGTTCGCCGATCAGGGCCCGGCCCTGGGTGGCGGCCGTCAGGAAGGCGAGGAGGTAGATGGCGGCCAGCCCCCGTTGGAAGACCAACCGGCTCAGCCAGTAGCCGGATGACGTGAACCACTCCATAAGGGCTGCTCCCTGGGCCTGTTGCCGCTGCGGCCTGCGGCTATCCCTACCACCTCCGGCGAGTGCCCGCAGCGCGGCGCGGCATTCGGGGCGCGGCATGAGGGACCCGGCGCGGCGCTCGGGGTCCGATGGAGCGACTGAACCGGTTCAGGTCGCCCGGCGCGGTGGCGGCGCCGTGCTGGCGCGGGGGGTGAGGGCCGGGGTGGGGGCCTGGTGGGCGCGGGGCTCGGCCCGGTCCAGGACGTCGAACAGCCGCCGCGCCACCTCCGCGCCGAAGCCGAACACGTCGTGGCTCATGGCCGACAGCGTCGGATGCGTCAGGCGGCACAGCTGGGAGTCGTCCCACGCCAGGAGCGACACATCGGCCGGTACCGCGAGCCCCATCTCGGCCGCCACCGACAGACCGGCCACCGCCATGATGTCGTTGTCGTAGATGATGGCCGTCGGCCGGTCGCCCGAGGCCAGCAGGGCGCGGGTGGCCCGCGCGCCCTCCTCGCCGGAGAAGTCCGTGGTCACCGTGCGCCCCGCCCCGAGACCCAACTCGCCCAAGGTGGCCTCGAAGGCCGCCGTACGCACGGTGCTGTGGCCCAGCCCGGGCGCGCCGCCGACCCGGGCGATCCGGCGGTGGCCGAGGGCCGCCAGATAGCGCACCGCCTCGCCCACCGCGGTGGCGTCGTCCGTCCACACCGAGGTGAGCCCGCCCGCCAGGGACGGGTGCCCGGCGGCGACCGCGGGCAGCCCGAGCCGCCGCAGCGCGGGGACGCGCGGATCGCCGTCGCGCAGGTCGACCAGGATCGAGCCGCCCACCTGCCGCCCGCGCCACCACGCCTGCTGGACCGCGATCTCCTCCTCCACGTCCCGCACCAGCCGCAGCAGCAGCGAACAGGACCGCTCGACCAGCACGCTCTCGATGCCCGAGACGAACTCCATGAACCAGGGCTCGAGACCCAGCATCCGGGCCGGGCGGGCGATGGCCAGGCCGACCGTGTCCACCCGGGAGCTGGACAGCGAGCGGGCGGAGAGATGGGGCGCCCAGCCCAGTTCGCGGGCGGCCGCGAAGATGCGGTCCCGGGTGGCCGGGGAGACCCCGGGCCGGTCGTTGAAGGCGAGGGAGACCGCGCCCTTGGAGACCCCGGCGCGCGCGGCCACGTCCCGTATGGTGACGCGCCGTCCCCGCTCTGCCCCGACCTCGCCGTCCATAACCGCTCCCCCGTGTCCGGCCCGTGTGAACCGCCACACGATATCGCGGTGGGTGAACCGGTCCAGCGGGCCGCGGCGGCGTTCAGCGAGCGGACGGCGGCGGGCTCACGTGGAGGTCGGGGTCGTCGACGACATCGCCGAAACCGCCGCCCTCGCCGACATCGCCTTCCACGAGGCCGAGCCGCTGGAGCGTCCGGCGCAGCGCGGCCAGGTCGAGCAGCCCCGGTGGCACCGGCAGCCGGTGCCACGGCACATAGCGGTCGACCAGGCCGAAGGCCAGCCGGGCCCCGGCCCGCACCGGCAGCCCGAGGACCGTGTCGCGCGGCGGCGGCGCGGTGCTGGAGCACAGCCCGAGACGGTGCGCGGCGGCCGCCTCGTACGCCGCCTTGCGGGCCCGGTTGAGGTTGCCCAGCGGCCGGAACTCCGCCGTGGTGTGCCACGGGTTGAACGCGAGCTGCTCGACCCGGCGGGCCGCCGACCGGGCCGCGGCGGTGTCGAGATCCTGGCGGGGTACGGTCAGCAGCGCCACCGGGACGACCGGGGCGTCGCTCTCCCGCCACTCCACCGAGCCGTCCTCGACCGGGGTGCGCCGCTCGTCCGCGTACCGCTGCACGCACAGCTCGAAGCACACATCGCCGGTGGCCAGCCGCATCGTCAGCTCATGGCGGAGGTAGTCCGGGTCGGAGCTGTCGGGGAGGGGCGCGGGGGTGCCGCCGGGGGCCGGGCGCAGCTGGTAGCGCACGGGCCCGGCCGCGCCCCACAGGATCGCGCCCCGGCTCCAGAACGTCTCGCGGGCCAGCGAGCCGACCGCGTAACGGGTGGCGGTGTGCACATTGCGGCGCATCCGGTCGGCGGCGCCCCAGCCGACGGCCAGCGGCAGCCTGACGAAGAACCCGAACGCCCGCTCGACGGTGGTGTCCGCGCCCGCCGTGGCCTTCGCGAAGGCCACGAACTCGCGCGCGTCGGCGGCGTGGGACACCGGGAAACTGGTGGCCAGCAGATCGTGGCTCTCCCCGGGGGCGACCTGGACCCGCACCGCCATCCCGCGCAGATCGGGAGTGGCGTCGTGGCGCGCGGTGCCGCTCTCGTTGGACAGCCGCACCACGGCCGGGTAGGCGGCGCCCGGCCGGGCGTACCCCACGCACAGCTCGGGCGGAAGGTCGTCGTGGAAGCGCAGCCGTGCGTTCTCCACGCCGAGCGCCGCCTTCGCGTGGAACGTGCGCAGCAGCTGCGCGGCACCCGACGCCTGCTGATGCGCCCGCTGGACGCTCATCAGCTCGCGCGCCAGCTTCTCGAAGAGCAGCCGTTCGGCCTCGGGGCTGCCCCCTTCGTACGCCTCATGAGCCTCGTACGGCTCGTACTGCGGTACGGACCGCTCACGCTGTCCGGTGTCGGGCATGGGGACTCTCCGTGCGGGGCAACGAGATGTATGGGGGCAAACAAAACATCAAGCATGTGGAGGGACAAGAGAGACAGTAGGGGAGGGGGACGCACCCCGCAGCCCGGAGTGGTACGGGGGTGGGGCCTGACGGCCGGGCGCGCACCCGCCGGTGCTGCGGCACACTGGTGGCATGCCGGAGCTGCCCGAGGTGGAGGCCCTCGCCGGAATCCTGGCCGACCGCGCCGTGGGCCGGGAGATCGCCCGCGCCCTGCCCGTCGCCGTCAGCGTGCTGAAGACGTACGACCCGCCGCTGACCGCCCTCGAAGGCCGCACCGTCACCGCGGCCGGGCGCCACGGCAAGTTCCTCGACCTGGCCACCGACGGCCCCCACCTGGTCATCCACCTCGCCCGGGCGGGCTGGCTGCGCTGGAAGGACGGACTGCCCGAGGCCCCGCCGCGCCCCGGCCGGGGCCCGCTCGCGCTGCGGCTGCTGCTCTCCGGGCCGGAACGCTCCGGCTTCGACCTCACCGAGGCGGGCTCCCGCAAGGGGCTCGCCGTGTACTGCGTGCGCGACCCCGGCGAGGTGCCGGGCATCGCCCGCCTCGGCCCCGACCCGCTCGACGACTCCTTCACCCGGGAGGCGTTCGCCGGGCTGCTGCGCGGCGTACGCCACCGGATCAAGGGGGTGCTCCGCGACCAGAGCGTCATCGCCGGGATCGGGAACGCCTACTCCGACGAGATCCTGCACGCCGCCCGGATGTCGCCCTACCGGCTCGCCTCGGACCTCACCGAGGAGGAGATCGGCGTCCTGTACGAGGTGATGGGCACCACCCTGCGTGACGCCGTCGAACGCTCCCGGGGCCTTGCGGCCGGGGACCTCAAGGCGGAGAAGCGCAGCGGGATGCGGGTGCACGGCCGCACCGGCGAGCCCTGCCCGGTGTGCGGCGACACCGTCCGCGAGGTGTCCTTCAAGGACTCCGCCCTCCAGTACTGCCCCACCTGCCAGACCGGTGGCAAACCGCTCGCCGACCGCCGGATGTCCCGGCTCCTCAAATAGCCGCTCGCGCAGGTGAGAGCGGGCCCGTCCGCACCGGCCTGCGCGAACCGCCCCGGGACCCGCGCCCGGGCCCTATGGTGCTGTCACCTTTTACCGACCCTCTGTCACGGAGCACCATGACCAAGGCCCTGATCATCGGTGGCGGCATCGCCGGTACGGTCACCGCGATGGCCCTGCACAAGGCGGGCATCGACGCGGTCGTCCACGAGGCGTACCCCCCGGACGCCACCGACACGGGCGGTGCGTTCCTCCTCGTCGCGAACAACGGCCTGGAGGCGCTGCGCACCATCGACGCCCATGGACCGGTCCTGGAGCGCGCCTTCCCGGCCAGCCGCGTCGAGTTCATCAGCAACACCGGCAAACGGCTCGGCGACAAGCCGATGGCCGGTGCGCAGGACGGCGGCCTCGGGGCGGTCACGATCCGACGCGCCACGCTGGCCCGGGTGCTGCGCGAGGAGGCGGTGCGGCGCGGCGTGCGCATCGAGTACGGCAAGCGGCTGCTGGCCGCCCAGGCCGGCCCGGACGGCACGATCGTGGGGTCCTTCGCGGACGGCGGCCGGGCCGTGGGCGACGTCCTCATCGGCGCCGACGGCATCCACTCCCTCATCCGCCGGACCATCGACGCGGGCGCGCCCCGGCCCCGCTACACCGGACAGCACACGGTGTGCGGCTACACCCGCGACGCCGCCGCGCCGCCCGCCCCGGACACCTACACGATGGTCTTCGGCAAGCAGGCGTTCTTCGGTGCCACCGCCGCGCCCGACGGCGAGGTGTGGTGGTTCAGCAACACCCCGGCCGCCGAACTGTCCAAGGCGGAGCTGGCCGCCGTCACCCCCGGGCAGTGGCGGGAGCGGCTGACGGAACTGTTCGCCGAGGACCACACCCCGGCCGCCGACATCGTCCGCGCCACCGGCGAGAACATCGTCGCCACCGCCGCCTACGACCTCCTCTCCACCCCCGTCTGGTCCGAGGAGGGCATGGTCATCGTGGGGGACGCCGCCCACGCCTGCGCGCCCAACGCCGCCCAGGGCGCCTCGATGGCCATCGAGGACGGGGTGGTGCTCGCCAAGTGCCTGCGCGACCTGCCCGGCCCGCGGTCGGCGCTCGCCGCGTACGAGGGGCTGCGCCGGGAACGGGTCGAGAAGGTGGCCGCGAACAGCGCGGGCCTGGCCCGCCGCAACGCCCCCGGACCGGTCAAGCGGGCCCTGCGGGACGCCACGATGGCCCGCAGACTCGACCGGGCGGGCACCACGGGCGGCGACGACTGGCTCACCGGCTACCGCATCGACTGGGACGAGCCGGTCCGCGCATAGCGGCAGAGATTATCCGCCGGGCCGAGACCGACCGCCACTCCAGGTTTGGTCCCGGCCTGTACGGGCACTTGGAGCGCTCTGCCCTCGTCGTGCCCGGGAGTCCGTGTGAGCCCAGTACGCATCGTGATCGTGGGGGCCGGTTTCGCCGGCTACCAGGCCGCCCGTACGCTGTCGCGCTCGCTGCGGCGTGCGGCGGAGATCGTCCTGATCAACCCCAACGACTACTTTCTGTATCTGCCGCTCCTCCCCGAGGTGGCCGCCGGGGTCCTGGAGCCCCGCCGGGTGTCGGTGTCCCTCACCGGCACCCTGCCGCACGTCCGGCTGGTGCTGGGCAACGTCGACTCCGTCGACCTCACCGGCCGCAAGGTCACCTGGACCGACCCCGAGGGCGAGCGCGGCGAGATGGGCTACGACCGGCTCGTCCTGGCGGTCGGCAGCGTCAACAAGCTGCTGCCGATCCCGGGCGTGGCCGAGCACGCGCACGGCTTCCGCGGCATGCCGGAGGCGCTGTACCTGCGGGACCACGTCACCCGCCAGATCGAGATGGCGGCCAACACCCGCGACCCCCGCGAGCGGGCCGCGCGCCGCACCTTCGTGGTGGTGGGCGCCGGATACACCGGCACCGAAGTGGCGGCCCATGGCGTGCTGTCCACCGACGCGCTCGCTCGGCAGAACACCGCGCTGCGCCGTGAGCCCCGGCCCCGCTGGGTCCTGATCGACGTCGCCGACCGGGTGCTGCCCGGGCTCGACGAACGGCTGTCCCGCACCGCGGACCGGGTGCTGCGGCGGCGCGGTGTGGACCTCCGGCTGGGCACCTCGGTCAAGGAGGCCACCTCCGACGGCGTACTCCTCGACGACGGCGAGTTCATCGACACCCGGTCGCTGATCTGGTGCGTCGGCGTGCGCCCCGACCCGCTGGTGGAGGACCTCGGGCTGGCCACCGAGCACGGACGGCTGCGGGTCGACCAGTATCTGGCCGTGCCCGGCCATCCGGAGGTGCTGGCCTGCGGGGACGCCGCCGCGGTGCCGGACCTGACCCGCCCGGGCGAATTCACGGCGATGACCGCGCAGCACGCGCAGCGCCAGGGCAAGGCGGCCGCCCACAACATCCTCGCCTCCCTCGGACGCGGCACCCCGCGCCCGTACAAACACCACGACCTGGGGTTCACGGTCGACCTCGGCGGAGTGAAGGCGGCCGCGGACCCGCTGCACATCCCGCTGGCCGGCCCCGCGGCCAACGCGGTCACCCGCGGCTACCACCTGATGGCCATGCCCGGCAACCGGGTCCGGGTGGCCGCCGACTGGCTGCTGGACGCGGCGCTGCCGCGGCAGGCGGTGCAGTTCGGCCTGGTGCCGTCCTGGTCGGTGCCGCTGGACACCGAGTCCCCCGAGGTCGCGCGGCCCGGCCGCCGCGGCGGCTGAACCGCCGGAAGCTGGGCCGCCGGAAGCTGGGTCGCCAGAAAAACGTGGAAGGAGAACAATGCGACACGAACAGCTCAGCGAGCTCGGGCAGCAGCTCCGGGTGGACTCCGTGCGGTCCTCGGCCGCCGCCGGGTCCGGCCACCCCACGTCGTCGATGTCGGCGGCGGACCTGATGGCCGTCCTCATGGGCAACCACCTGCGCTATGACTTCGAGAAGCCGGAGCACCCGGGCAACGACCACCTGATCTTCTCCAAGGGGCACGCCTCTCCACTGCTGTACTCCCTCTACAAGGCGGCCGGGGCGCTGAAGGACGAGGAACTGCTCACCTTCCGCAAGCTCGGCAGCCGCCTGGAGGGCCACCCCACACCCGAACTGCCCTGGGTGGACGTGGCCACCGGATCGCTCGGCCAGGGGCTGCCGTACGGCGTCGGCATGGCGCTGGCCGGAAAGCGGCTCGACCACGTCTCCAGCCGGGTCTGGGTGCTGTGCGGGGACAGCGAGATGGCCGAGGGCTCGATGTGGGAGGCGTTCGAGCACGCGGGGTACGAACGGCTCGACAACCTCACCGCCATCATCGACGTCAACCGGCTCGGGCAGCGCGGACCCACCCGCCACCAGTGGGACCTGGACGCCTACGCCCGCCGCATCCGCGCCTTCGACTGGCACACCATCGAGGTCGACGGGCACGACATCGCCGCGATCGACCGCGCGTACGGCGAGGCGACGTCGACCGTCGGCCGCCCCACCGCCATCATCGCCCGCACCCAGAAGGGCCGCGGCGTCGCCTCCGTGGAGAACCACGAGGGCATGCACGGCAAGCCGCTGAAGGACCCCGAGGAGGCCATCGCCGAACTCGGCGGCGTACGGAACATGGCGGTACCGGTGCTCGGCCCGCCCGCCGAGCAGCCCACCCGGCCCACGTCGGAAGGCCCGCTGAGCCTGCCGCGCTTCAACACCGGCGACACCGTCCCCACCCGCGACGCGTTCGGCGAGGCGCTGGCCGCCGTCGGCACCGCCCGCGGCGATGTGGTGGCGCTCGACGGCGAGGTGGGCGACTCGACCCGGCTGGAGTACTTCCACAAGGAGCACCCCGAGCGGTACTTCGAGTTCTACATCGCCGAACAGCAGATGGTGGCCGCCGCCGTGGGCATGCAGACGCGCGGCTGGACCCCGTACGCCTGCACCTTCTCCGCCTTCCTCACCCGCGCCTACGACTTCGTCCGGATGGCCTCCGTCAGCCGTGCGAACCTCAACCTGATCGGCTCGCACGCCGGGGTCGCCATCGGCCAGGACGGGCCCTCGCAGATGGGCCTGGAGGACCTGGCGGCGATGAGGGCGGTGCACGGCAGCACCGTGCTCTACCCGTGCGACGCCAACCAGAGCGCGCAACTGACCGCCACCATGGCCGAGCTGTCGGGCATCCGCTACCTGCGCACCTCGCGCGGCGGAACGCCCGTCATCTACCCGTCCTCCGAGCGGTTCCCCATCGGCGGATCCAAGATCCTGCGCGCCACCGAGAGCGACCGGGTCACCCTCGTCGCGGCCGGGGTCACCGTCCACGAGGCCATCGCCGCCGCCGACCGGCTCGCCCAGGACGGCATCTCCGCCCGCGTCATCGACCTGTACTCGCTCAAGCCGGTCGACGTCGAGGCGCTGCGCACCGCCGCCGAGGTGACGGGCCGTCTCATCACCGTCGAGGACCACCACCCCGAGGGCGGTGTGGGCGACGCGGTCCAGGGCGCCTTCGCCGACGGCCACCCGGCGCCCCGCGTCGTGCGGCTCGCCGTACGGACCATGCCGGTGTCCGGCACCCCGGCCGAGCAGCTGAACCAGGCGGGGATCGACGCCGAGGCCATCACCGCGGCGGCCCGCGAACTCGTGGGCGCCTGACCCCGCAACACCCCTATGTGACGAAGCTCTTCTCGTCACCCGTCCGCCCCTCCCGTACGCTGCTGCCCACGTGTGACGGCAGCGGCAGGGGTGGGGGCAGATGGGCAACTCGGGGGAATGCGCGTCCGGCAGGGCGCGGCACACGCGCACGGTGGCGGTCGCGGCGGCGGCCGCCGCACTGTGTCTGACGGCGGCGGAGGGCGCGAGTCCGGCCGCCGCCGCGGAGCCGTCGTACGCCGCCACCACGGGCGTGGGCGTGCACAACGCGTACGAGAAGACCACGTACCCGTACCTGGCCGACGCGCTGGACTCCGGTGCCTCCCTGCTCGAACTCGACGTGTGGACCAACGCGTTCGGCTCCGGGTGGCGGGTCTCGCACGGCAACCCGCTCGGCAACGACAACAACTGCGAGAACGCCGCCACCCCCGCCGAGCTGCGCACCAAGGCCCGCAACCAGAGCCTGGCGGGCTGCCTCGCCGACATGAGGGCCTGGCACGACGCCCACCCCGGCCACCGTCCCATCGTCATCAAGACCGAGCTGAAGGACGGCTTCTACGACAAGAGCGGCCGCGGCCCCGACGACCTCGACGCGCTCCTGTCCGGCACGCTCGGCGACGCGCTGCTGCGCCCCGCCGACGTGGTGGGCGACCACGCCGACCTGGACCAGGCGGTACGGGCCGGTGCCTGGCCGACCCGGTCCGCGCTCGCGGGCAAGTTCATCGTGGAGCTGATCCCGGGCACCGTCGAGGAGAACAACCCGCTCGACACCCTGTGGACCGACCGCGAGTACGCCACCCACCTGCGCGACCTCGCCGCCGCCGGACAGCTCCGCCGGGCGGCCGCCTTCCCCGCCGTCCACACCGCCGCCTCCGGCGACCCGCGCACCCGCTACCGGGACGCGGCGATCCGCCCGTGGTTCGTGTTCTTCGACGGCGACGCCTCCACGTACGTCACCAAGAACATCGACACCGCCTGGTACGGCACCCGCCACTACATCCTGACCATGACGGACGCGCAGAACGTCGCCCCCGCCATCGACGGCACCCGCCCCACCGAGGCCCAGGCCCGGGCGCGGGTGAACGAGCTCGCCGCGCGGCACGCCAGCTTCGCGACCGCCGACTGGTACCCGCTGCCGTCCGTGCTGTCCGCCGTCGTCCCCCGTGGCTGAATCAGCCGGGCAGATCACCGGTGCCGGAGTCGGTCTCCTCCAGCCGGAATCCGACCTTCAGTCCCACCTGGTAGTGCGCGATCCGGCCGTTCTCGATGTGCCCGCGGACGGCTCCGACCTCGAACCAGTCCAGATTGCGCAGCGTCTTCGAGGCACGGCTGATGCCGCTGCGGATCGCGTCGTCGACGCTCTCGGTGGACGAGCCGACGATCTCCGTCACCCGGTAGGTATGGGACATGGCAGTCTCCCCCGTCCTGGGGCGGTCCGATTGCTCCTCTCCCCACGGTGCCTCACCCCGCCCCGGTCCGCGAGCCGGACGCGGGGGGTGCCCTGCCCGGTGCGTCACGGCACCACCGTGACCGGCCAGCGCCCGGCCTTGACCAGCCGGACCGCCACCGAACCGACGATGCGGTGCCCCGCCTGCTCGGACGCGCCGACCACCACCGCGTCGGCCTTCAGCTCATCCGCCGCCGTCACCAGGCCGTTGTACGGATCGCCGCGGAAGGTATGGAACTCCCAGCGCACCTCGAAGACCCCGCGCAGCCGCTCGGTCGCCTCCCGCATCTCCCGCAGCAGCTCCTCGGCCACCTCGCCCGTGGTGTCCGCCACGGAGGCGCCGAGCGCCGCACCGGCCGCCATCACGGGCTGCACGTACACCACGGCGAGCAGCGCGTGCTGGCGTCTGGCCAGCCCCGCGGCGTACGCGGCGGCACGCCAGGACGACTCGGAGCCGTCCAAGCCGACCACGATAACCTTCGGACCGTCAGTTCCGCGCTCGAAGGACGCGGGAAGTTTGTCCACCACATCTGCGAGGCTAGCGCCAGACGCGAAACCGGTGATCATCCGGTCCGTCTCCGCGGCGTGACGACGCCGCGACCGCAAACATGACCGCCGACCGTATGACAGGAGAAACAATGGGCGGCACGCACCGGGGCGAACTACTCGCCATCAGTGACCTGCACGTGGCCTACGAGGAGAACCGGGCGATCGTGGAGCGGCTGCGGCCCGGCTCCGAGGACGACTGGCTGATCGTCGCCGGGGACGTCGGCGAGGTCTTCGCCGACATCGAATGGGCACTGGGGCTGCTGAGCGAGCGCTTCGCCAAGGTCATCTGGTCGCCGGGCAACCACGAGCTGTGGACCCACCCCAAGGACCCGGTGGAGGCCCGGGGCGTAGCGCGCTACGAGGCCCTGGTGGAGATGTGCCGCAGCAAGGGCATCGTCACGCCCGAGGACCCGTACCCGGTGTGGGAGGGCATCGGCGGGCCGCTCACCATCGCCCCGCTGTTCCTGCTCTACGACTACACCTTCCGCCTCGACGGCCTGACCACCAAGGAGGCCGCCCTCGCCCACGCCCACGACGAGGGCGTCGTCTGCACCGACGAGCACTTCCTGCACCCCGACCCCTACCCGACCCGCGACGCCTGGTGCCGCGCCCGGGTCGCCGAGACCGAGGCCCGGCTCGCCGCCTGCGACCCCGCGCTGAAGACGGTGCTCATCAACCACTGGCCGATGACCCGGCTGCCCACCCGCGTGCTGCGCTACCCCGACTTCGCCCTGTGGTGCGGCACCGAGCTGACCGCCGACTGGCACGTCCGGTTCCGCGCCGAGACCGTGGTCTACGGCCATCTGCACATCCCCCGGAACACGGTCGAGGACGGGGTGAAGTTCCAGGAGGTCTCCGTCGGCTACCCGCGCGAGTGGAAGGCCCACGGCCGGCTGCCCGAGGACCCGCTGCGCCGGGTGCTCCCGGTGCCGGTGTCCTGACCCGGGCCGAGGGTCACGTACCTCCGCGGACACCGGGGAACAGATCGGTGAACGGGGTGGTCGCCTCGCCGACCGTCCGCCCGAAGGGCTCGTCGAAGTCCCACACCAGGTAGAGCAGGAAGATGATGAGGGCGGTGAACATCACCGCCAGCATCAGTTCCCGTGGCGAGCGGCGGATCTGGAGGGTGAAGACCAGCCCGATCACCAGCGCCGCGCCGAACAGCAGCCCGACCCAGACCACGTCGGGCATCGTCGGCCCCGCGCTCTGCCGGCGGGCGCCCCGCGCGTCGTCGACGGCGGCGACCTGGTCCACGATCGGCTGGTACGCCTGCGCCTGGAGGTCGGTCCGCGGCTTGGCCAGGGTGACGTCGTGCCGCAGCCTGGCCAGCAGATCGGTGCCCCGGTCGGTGAGCTCGCCCCGGTCGACCATCACCTTCCACTCCCGGGACACCACATGGCGCACATACGCGTCGACGTCGTCGCGGATGCGGTCGCGCACCGGCTGCGGGTAGACGCTCACCCGCTCGGACACCTCGTGCAGCGCCTGGGCCTCGGTCCGCACCCCGTCCTGGGCGGCGCCGCGGGCCTCCCAGACCCCGGCGATGGCCAGGCCCAGCACGATCGCGTAGACCACGCCGATCATCATGATCATGTAGTCGAGGACATCGGGGGTCTCGCTGGGATCGTCGTCGTCGCCCAGCCGCCGGGCGTTGAGGATCGCGAGGACGACGACGGCCGCGCAGATCCCGGCCATCAGAAGAATCAGGATCAGCCATTCGGGCATGGGAAGCCTCCGGTACGGATCGGCCGGGACGGCCGGAAGTGTGTGCGGGTCAGCCGCGGCGCCCGCCGCGCGAGCCGGAGCGCGAGCGGGGGCGGAGGGCGGCGGCCGCGAGGACCGCGGGCGCGGTGAGCAGCAGGGTGAACGTGACCAACGAGGTTCCGCCGTCGGGTTCGTGGCGCGCGGGCTTGTGATACGCGTGCACCTCGACGCGGCGGGTCTCGCTCGGCGCGGGAGCCGGTTCGGGGGGCGGGGCCGGAGGTTCCGGGGGCCGGGTCGGTGGAGCGACCGGGCGCGGTGGCGCGGGACGCCGCACGGACGGCGCGGGCACCGGCGCGG